>CALGBN010000241.1 GCA_937877765.1 Candidatus Bathyarchaeota archaeon
ACAGCCTATGACAGCTACGCCTAGTTGCTCCATAAGCCTTTAATGAAAAAATAAACTAGTAATTAACTGTTACTAAAATATAAAAGAAAGTTTACTTATACTTGTCCAGTATTTCACGTAGTTTCTCCGAGACCGGTATCTCTGCACGTTTGAATCCAGCAGGGTCTTTGAACATGGGGCGAGTAGCATCAATACCCACCTTGCAACCAAGCTCTTTTTCTTGATCTCCAGCAGGGTCAAGACTACTAACACGTACCCTGGGTACAAGCAGAATATCCTCGTCTCCTTTGAAACGGGTCGCGATTGCCCACTCAACTTGCTCCATGTCATAGGGATCTATATCGCTATCAACCACCACAGCATGCTTCAGGCTTGGATGCGCCGCGAAAATCGCCATCAAGACGTTCTTGGGATCGCCTTCACGGAACTTTTCAAAACTGACTACACAGTGCAGCCACCCCATGCCTCCCACGGTCATGTTGACGCCTCTTACGTTTGGTACTACGTTACGTACGTACTCCCAGATGCGTGGCTCTCTTGGCATACCCATCAATAGTCTATGTTCGCTTCCACTAGGCAGTAACCCATGGTACATGTAGTTCTCCCTGTGCATTACACCAACCAGCTCTATGACAGGCTGTTGGCGCTGAACATCAAATGTACCTGACAGGTCAACGAATGGCCCCTCTGTTTCATTCTCATCAAGCCTTAGCTTGCCCTCAAGCACTAACTCTGCGTCAGCTGGAGCTAACGCATCAACATGCTCACACTGCGTAAGCTTCAAAGATCCATTTAGAAGCCTGTTAGCGACGTCAAACTCGCTTGTCCCATAGCTCGCAGGCATAGCCGCTGCCATCAATGTAGCGGGGTGATGACCAATGGTTATCGCCACATCAAGGGATTTCAACCCTTGTTCTCTCGCTTGCTGTGTTATCCTGTAAAGGTGCCTTGGGACTATTCTTATCGCCATGCGTTTATCGTCTAATACAAGTAGCCTATGGAAGCTAACGTTCTCTTGTTCACCCTTCGGTCCCTTGGTGTGTAGAATACCGGATGTAATGTATGGACCGGGATCGCCATCAAAATGGGTTAAAACCGGTACTTCGTCAAGACTTCCCTTCTCAACTACATCTTTTACTGGACCCGTCTCCACAAGTTCGCACTTCAACAGGTTCTTTGTTGCGTTAATCAAGGTAGGATACAACGTCTCCGCTGATACCCCAAGCGATCTCAGGAGCCTAGGTCTATTACCATTGACTCCACCAACCACAGTAACCCCAGTCTCCTTCTCCTCAACCATGACTGCTTTTCCGCCGTCAAACTTTCGTAACGCGGCTGCTATCTCATAGCGTCTTGAGAGTGGTTCCTTGATGGTTACTGTCTCATTCTCCATTTCTTTTAGAAAAGTTCGTAGATTATTCATCTCTCATTCACTCATTAACTCATTTAGCAGCCTCAAAACCTCCCTACCCTCGAAACCCAGAGGCAGATTGGTCGAAACGAGCGCGATCCTATCATACTTGGACGCTACCTTATCACCGATCACCCGGGAAACCACTTCATCGCGGTCACCAAGCAATTGACTTCCTGACTTGTCCGGGAGAGTCGCGGTCAAGCTACCAAGCTTTGGTTTCTCCCCTACCCAGAAAAAGACGATTACAGCGTTCTCAAGAACTCCCATAGATCCGTACAGTGTTTGTTCGTCTACTGTTACGCTCTTTGTTTGAAAGATGAGGCTCATTAACAGAAAAAGGGGGGTCTCCCTTGTTAAGCATTATCTCAGTGAAAACGATTGACCCATACATCATATAAGGCAAGACCCGGTTATCTCAATTTAAATAAAAGACCCGTATATCATTCATGAAAAGGAAGTAACATCATGGCGGAAAACCAAGCAACACAGGACATACTCAACCGACTACGACCTACTCGACTTCAAGCCATAGAGATCGGTATACTCGCAGCGATAGCCATAGTAACAGCGCTACTCAGAATACTGCCCCTCCAATACGGAGCATACTTCACAGCATTCGACCCCTTATTCCAGTACAGAGCAACACAGTACGTTGTGGAGAATGGGTTCGCGTCATGGTGGTCATGGCATGATACAATGAGCTGGTATCCAATGGGCAGAAATGTCGCCAATAGCGCGTATCCCGGTGTACCATTTGCAGCTGCATTCCTGTATATGGTACAAAAAACCCTTGGTTTCGGTATCAGTCTATACAATGTATGCCTATACTTCCCAGTATTCATGGCGGTAGTCACTATCATCACAATCTATTACCTTGGAAGAGAACTGCGCGGAAGACCAACAGGAATCTTTGCAGCGCTATTCTTGGCGATAACACCCGCGTTTATTGCTAGAACTTCTCTCGGGTTCTTTGATACAGAAAACATTGGAATATTCGCTATCGTAGCTACCAGTCTATTCTTCTTACGTTCTAGCGATAAAGAAAGAAGCATAGAGCAACGTGTTATCTATGGCGTATTATCCGGGCTTACACTTGGCTTGATTTATGCGAGCTGGGGAGCAGCCAAATATATGACTGGAATGTTGATGCTCTACATGGGGTTCCTAGTAATCACAGAAAAATACGAAATAAGACATCTCATAACCTATACAATTACTATTGGACTAGGATTCCTAATAGTATTCTTCACCCCGAGACTAGGTCCAATGAGTGTACTCAGCTTAGACAGTGTTCTAGCCTTTATGGTGATTCTTGGATTAATCGGTTACGAGTTTATCAAAGACAAAATAGACATCAGCGTTTTCAGTGTAGCAGCACTCGGATTTTTCGTTCTCGTTGTCTTGGGTATTTTCATTTTACCTGCAGTTGGTATCGATATACCAATTGGATTCAAGTTCCTCAAGGTCTTAAACCCCTTTACTTCAACAGACAGCTTCCTCTATGACTCGGTAGCGGAAAACCATACGGTCCCATGGGCATCGCTGTTCAACAACTATGGGATCATCTTAATGCTAGGAGTATTCGGAACCTATCTTAGCATTAAAGAACTTGACGAGAAAAACCTCTACGCGATACTATTCTTCCTCACAAGCCTCTACTTTGCTGGAGTCATGTCACGCTTAACCCAGATACTCACAGCACCAGCGAGCTTGATCGGAGGATACGGCTTGGTTCGCGCTGTATCGCCTTTCCTATTAGAGCAAACCCCAGCATCAAGCAGGACCGCACGTAGAAGAAAACAAGCCTACGGAGTTAGCAAACCTCTGGTTCTTGTTTTCGCTGGGTTCCTACTTGTATCCATGATACCAAATGTTTACAGTGCTATTGAATCAGCTGATTCACCTAATCAGTTAGCCTCAAGCGGTATCAGTGTTAAGGTGAATGGTGAGTATCCAAAAGACTGGCCTGAGGCCCTTGAATGGATGAAGACAAATATGGCAGATGACGCGGTTGTATGCAGTTGGTGGGATTATGGTTACTGGATTGAGGCTATGGCTGGAAAAACTACTATGGCTGATGGTGCCACACAGACTACTCGACAAATTGCTAACATTGGTCAGATCTTGATGAATCCACCAAATGTATCCATCGGTATGCTTGAGCGATATGGCGCTGACTATGTTGTTGTTTTTACCTCTTATTCAGAGCAGTATGGGCAGTCCTTGTATGCGGGTGATGAGGTTAAGTGGCAGTGGATGGTCCAGATTGGTGGACTAGATCTAGATGCTGTCTCTTATACACATCTGACGCTGCCGACGAATTAGACGGTGTAGATCTCGGTGGTCGCCGTATCAT
>CALGBN010000242.1 GCA_937877765.1 Candidatus Bathyarchaeota archaeon
GATCTACACCGTCTAATTCGTCGGCAGCGTCAGATGTGTATAAGAGACAGTCATAAAGTTGAACCGTATCAAAGGGAGCATTATTTGCAAGCGCTCTCAAAGTCTTTCGTTCCACAGTTTTATATTTAAACCCACTTTGGATTCCTTCGATAGAGTGATTTAATTCGAAGTAATCGTATACTGCTGTCATTAAACGTTGTTTTGTTAATGTTATAGCAATTCTAGAAGTATCACATGTGATCCATCTTCTTCCCCATTCTTCAGCTACATAAGCAGTGGTCCCCGAACCGCAGGTTGGATCTAAAACTAGATCACCGGGATCTGTACACATCAATAAGCATCGGGCGATAACTTTGGGATTGGTCTGAACTACAAATCTTCTAGGTTCCGAAAAGCCACTTATTGAAGTATCTCTCCAAACCTCAGTCAAAGGATAAACTGGGAAATCATCTAAATATCGTTTATATCGAAGACTATTTCCTATGATTAAGAATCGTTCAGCTTTACTTAGATTTTCCATACCCGTTTGAGTGGTCCTCCATCTTTGTCCAGAAGGCAGTCTGAATTCCCTTCCACCCCACTTATAAACAAAATTTGTAGTTGTTGCGTTGCCTCTTGTGTATGCACTTTGATGACTGAATATCCTACCTCCTTTAGTAAGACACCCCCCCCCTTCTTAGCGATTTCTTCGTTTGTTAATGAGCGATACGTGCCATCTGGTTTTTCAACATATCTATATTGAGAAGCACCTGGACCTCCAACTCTTTTTGGGAGGTATAAACGACGGAATTTCTTCTTTGCCTCATCTCGATTTTTGCATACCATATGAGAAAATCATTCACATTAGGTAAAAAGTCTGAATACAATCCAGCCGTTTTCATAAATTGGATTAAATTTATACTGTTGTTAGATCCAAAAACTTCATCCATAATTTTTCGTACGTGATGAACATTAACATCACTAATTTGAACAAAAATACTTCCACTTTCAGTTAATAATTCTCTTGCAAGTAAAAGACGATCACGTAAATAGGATAAATAACTATGAAGACCTAATTCCCAAGTATCTCTAAATGCCTTTATCATTTCTGGTTCTTGAGTTAAATCAGGATCATATCCATCTCTAACATTTCGTTTATTGATGAAAGGTTGGAAATTTGAACTATATTTTATTCCATAAGGGGGATCAATGTATATCATCTGTACTTTTCCAGCCATTCCCTCTTTTTCAAGAAGACTGTTCATCACAAGAAGACTATCACCAGCTATCAATCGATTACTCCAACCGTGAGGATGCTTATAGAACTCAACCGCATCACGAAGAGGAGGATTCTCACTTTCAGAAGAAAAGAAACTGTCAAGACCCTGTTGCTGAGGAATCTTCTTCTTCCTAACAGCATCAATCACAGTCTTGGGATCAATTCGCTCATGAACATGCAGAGAAACAGTTTCAACCTCAAAACTAGTACGCTCAGCCTTACCCGCCCAAACAAGCTGAGGATCAAGATTAGGATCATAACTATACTTCTTCACACCAGGTTCCTCAACATCATACTCGCCCAAGCCAACAGGTGGATTATTCAACCTCTCCGAACCCTTATGATCATACTGCTCAATACTCTTCTCAGTAGACTTCCTCTTTCTCCCACGCGTCACCGAAAACACCAATACTCGGATACATGTATCATAGCGCTATAAATTTTTCAATAAAAACAAACACTCAAAAAAGAACTAAGATTACCTAATTTTCTCCTTAAAAAAGGCAACATCAGAAGCATCAGCAAGAATATGCATCTTACGATGACAATTAGAACACAACGCAACAGAATCTTCAACACCATCAAAAATACTAGTAGCAGAAAATCATAGAAAACCTAGAAAAAAAATACTAGTTTTCACAACCATACTCATTCTCTGGAATCTTAGAAAAGATATATTCCTCAGCGAACTGGGTCACTTTATCCAGCCCGTAATCCTTCATAATCACATACACCAACGCCTCCAAAGTATCATTATAATAAGCATCACCAGTCACCCTCTCCTCCACATCAGCACTATTCGGGAAAATAATAAAATCAGATAAACCCATATCCCTACCAATCCTCGCTAAACTAACATCAGTATTAAGCCTCTGCCTAATACAGTCCAACTTCCCCTTAGAATACCCCTTATCCATCAAAAAATCAAACAAGAGAAAATCAAGCAACTTATCACCAGCAACAGCAAACCGCTTCTTCAACACAGGATCACTATGATACAACGCAGCCAACAACAAACCCTTATCCCGAAACACCAAATCAAAGCGCTTCTCAAAACTCAGAATCTTCTCAAGATGCTTATCCAAACCATCACTCGAACCCATAAAACAAAACAACCCACAAAGTATATCATATTAACCATCAAAAAACAATAAAAAACTCTTAGAGAGTATCCTAGAAGAAGCCACCCAATAAAAAGGAGAATAGATCAAGCTCTACGTAACAGGAACTTACCTTCATTCTCTCTGAACGTAATCTCATACAGCTTGAAAATAGTATCACGACCAAGAACACAGTAAGGAATCTCCGCAGGAGGCTTGGGCACATGCACCAAAACATCCTCCAAAAGGCAAATCCCATTAACACCCTTCTTGATTGTCATCTCATCAACATTCATCAACATGTTAGGAAAAGTAGACCCAGCCCCGGTAACAGGAACATCATCCTTCACAGACTTCAAACCGAGAATATCAACAGCGATCTCATATGGAATAAAACTCGCAGTAGCACCAGAGTCAATCAAAGCTACCGTTGACATAGCCTCATCGCCACTCCGCAAATCAACCCTGATCAAAGGCAGTTTAAGCTAATTTCCCGCCTTGTTCTGATACGAAAGATACTTACAAAGAAACTTTCTCCTCCGACCAAGGTGGGTAAAATTCAAGAAACCCCTCCACTAGAGCAGCATAACCCGGTCTGAAGGCACCTTCAAAACCATAGGCACTGACCCCGGGTACTTATCTCTAGAGACACGGTACACCTCGGCACCAGTATCTCCAACAGCCACAACCTCATCTCCAACAAGAGCTATCCACCTATCAACATAATCACCCAAGTTAGGAAGACTCATCAAGCACTGAAACTCATCTATCACGGTTTCCTCAGCCTTAACCTTCTTATCGCTCACAATCACTCCGCCTTTACTTTTATATAATATTTATCACTTGGACTCGTCTTGATCCTCGTTTTGTTCCACCCAGAGCAACATGGCTTCCTCTATTGCCTGAGTAAGATTCCCTTTCTTCATGCCTTTCTGATTGAATACTTCCTTTCGGAACTTGGATTCTATGGAATCCTCTATGTTTACGTTTATTCTTCCCATTTTTTTCTCACCCATAGATACTCTGCATACA
>CALGBN010000243.1 GCA_937877765.1 Candidatus Bathyarchaeota archaeon
CGTGTTTACTGATGATCCGAGGCTCGTTAATGGTGCAGTATAGGTCTACGATGTCTCCATATTTGTACGCGATGTAGGCGCTGAACTTGGTGAATTCTATTACGGTTTGGTTGTCCAGCCATCCTCGTTTATTGGCGTATTTCATGTCTGTTTTGCATTTGATGGGGTCGTGAAGCCAGAGGGGTATAGGCCAGTGGAAAAGCGTCAACATCAACGTGATTTCTTGTTTCTTTGCTTCTGTGAATATCTGTCTGTATCGTTTTACCGCGTTTTGGTTTGCTCGTTTATCCATCTCCAGCAAGGTTTGTTCAGTTATCTCAACATTAGAGACAAGCCCCTCATCATCCAGCGTAACAGGTACTTTAATATCGTCTATAGGCTCTGGGAAGAATCTATCCCAGTCAACACTGACCCGGATTGAGTTGTTTCCCAGCTGTTCTTTTAGGAGCTTAAAGTCCTCTTTGTATAAATCCCAGAAACCGGGGCCATCAAGGGGAGTATGCCCGCTGACGATTCCCTCTTTTATGTTCTCTTTATCGTTGACCCATGCCCACCAATCTGTTTTGTCGCTGGGTTCTCCGCGCCCCATCTCTACTTGGAATGATGATACTGCGGTTCCCCAGAGAAAGCCTTTTGGAAACTCTTTACCCATAAGAAACACTCAATCAGTGTAGTATTTTTAGGAGTATAACAGATGTTCCAATACAACTACCTTACCTATATAAAAAATACTGGATAATTGTTCCAAATAAGGCATAAATTAGGATAATTGTTTTAAGAAGCCTCACCTAGAGTCTATTCCTCTTCAGGTGAAACAGTTGAGCAAAAGGGTAATGATCGCACTCGGCGGAAACGCCATCAAACAGCCCCACGAAAAGGGGACATACGAGGAACAAATGGCTAACGTTGAGACCGCAAGCACACAGATCGCCAAGATAGCGCGAAACGGATACGAGATCGCCATCACCCACGGCAACGGACCACAAGTAGGAAACCTAGCTATACAGCAGGAGCAAGGCGCACACATGGTCCCAGCCCAGCCATTATTCATACTAGGCTCCATGACACAGGGCCAAATCGGGTTCATGATGCAACAGTCCCTCCAAAACGAGTTAATCAAGGATGGAAAAGATGTTGCCACAGTGGTAACACAGGTAATAGTCAGCACTGATGACCCAGACTTCCAAGATCCCACCAAGCCAGTAGGACCATACTATGACGAAGAAACAGCAAAACGGTTAGGAGCCGAGAATAACTGGATTGTCAAACAGGTCAAACCCACAGGTGAAAAGAATTGGAGAAGAGTAGTACCAAGCCCCAAGCCTCTAGGTATCGCTGAGGCAAAGGCAATCAAGCGACTCGTAGAGTCTGGCACAGTAGTAATCGCCTCTGGCGGTGGAGGAATCCCTGTCTACAAGAATGGTGGAAAACGTCATGGTGTAGACGCTGTAATAGACAAGGACCGTGCAGGAGCAAAACTCGCTGAGGAGCTTGGAGCGAACATTTTCCTGATTCTCACAGATGTTGAATACGCGTTGCTCAATTTTGGCACAGATAACGAGGACCCAGTAAAAAAAGTCACAGTAGACCAAGCCAAACAGTACCTCAGTGAAGGCCACTTTAAGGCAGGCAGTATGGGTCCAAAGATGGAGGCTGCTCTCGGTTTTGTTGAGCGAGGCGGAGATCACGCCATAATCACAAGCCTAGATAAGGCTGCAGATGCCCTTGCAGGTAAAACAGGCACTCATATTGTGCCCAATTAATCATTTCTTTTATATTCCATAACCACAAATCATCCTCTATGAGTGAACAAGCAACAAGCTATCTAACTCCTCTTATTACTCAGCTTGGGGTAGGTGGCATCATCGGACTCTGTATCGGATACGCGTTGAAGAAAGTAGCTAAAATTGTCGCTGCGATCATTGGCCTCTTTACACTCGGATTACTATATCTACAAACAAAGGGACTAATTACAGTTGACTGGCTTGGAGTAGAAGCGTGGGGGAACACAGCTCTAGGTCAGCTGGCACAGATGGAAGGTGACCTTGGAGTAGTCTTAGCGAACCTACCATTTGCAGGTGGAGCTATAGTCGGTCTGGGCATCGGCCTCAAAATGGGCTAAGCCTAACACAATATAGTTTTTCAAAAAACAATCCTATTTCTTCAAGTAACTCAAACCTGTAACCATTGAAATCGGTCTCAGTTAAACCAGAGAGACTGGAATAAATCATCAAAACGGAGCCCCCGGAGCCTAGAAAACAATGAGCTTCAGCGAGAAAACGCTTGATAACCTCTCCCCCCGTCTCACCGCCAGCCCAAGAAGCCTCATCAGCATCCCCCTCTGAAGGCAGATATGGAGTATTGAATAGAATCCAGTCATACACACCATTAACGTTTTCAAATAAGTCGCTTAGCAAGAAGTCGATCTTATCCTGTACCTTGTTAATGTAGGCTCGTTTCTCTGCAGCTACTAGTGCAACTGGGGTGATGTCTACTGCTAAGACGTGGGTTACTTCTTTTTTCTGGGCGGCTGTTACTGCTTGTATCCCTGATCCGGTTCCCATGTCAAGCACGTTACCTGTTACTAGCTTCTCAACCCAGCGTTGAAGGAGATACGAGTCCTCACCCGGTTTATAGACCTCTTCCATCAAACAAATGAAATCATGTGAACCAATAAGGATACCTCCACCTATCCAAAGCATTTAACCACCAGATACACACCAGAAAAGTTATGGAGATCACTGTCCTCGGAACTGCATCAATCGGCGGTTCACTTGTATTAGCGCGGAGACGAGGATTATTGAAAAACCCATTAAACCGTGGAGAACCCGTTGAAGAAGCTGTTGATGTTTTCCTTGTAGATGCAACTTTTTGGTGGGATAACGAGCTTGAACGCATCAGTGGGATACATGTCACAAGCTACCAGTTGGGACACGTGCCACAAGAGGAAGCTGTGGAGATTCTAAAAGACGCTGACATTGGACGGGTTATCTATACTCACTTTAACCACACAAACCCTGCCGTTGACCCAACTAGTGTACAGCGAAAAATTGTGGAAAATATGGGTCAAGAAATCGCCCATGATGGAATGAAGATAAGCCTCTAGTAGGTTCGGCTTACATAAGCCACATACTTGGCTTCTTCCTTACACATGATACAGTTGCCGGTTGGTTTTTCCTCTACATCCCATCTGGTGCCTCTGATCTCGCCGCTAACCATGTCCTTGAGGTTGAAGGCGCAATCTGGGTCTCCACACCAGTTTATTCTGACGATCATACGGCTATCCATGTAGGTCTTCAACTGATCCAGATCATATGCGTCGGCAATGAGGTTATCCAGTGTCTTCTTGTCTTTTGCTCTGAGGTTTTCAAAGATAGACTCAAAGAGACCTTGGATGGTAGGTATCAACTCTGACTCATCTATCTGAGTCTTCTCAAAGGTATCTCGTCGGACCAGTGTAACCTTGTTGTTCTGGGCTTCCCTTGGACCAACCTCGATCCTAATAGGAGTACCGTACATTTCCCATGTGAAGTACTTGTCACCGGGGTTGAACCTGTTATCATCATCAAGTTTGACCCGTATGCCTGCTGCTTTGATCTCGTCAAATAGCTTTTTCGAGTAATTCAGTGCAATCTCCTCCTTGCCCTTGAAGAAGATGGGTATGATAACCACCTGAATTGGGGCAACTATCGGAGGTAACACCAATCCGTGATCATCCCCATGATGCGCAATAGTAGCAGCAAGCGTACGCCCAAAACCCATACCATAACAGGTATTAGTTGCAGTTGCTTGCTCGCCATCAGCATCCTCATAGGTCAAGTCAAACGCCTTAGCAAAGTTATGCCCAAGCTGGTGAACTGTACCAATCTGGTTTACCTTACCATCAGGGTTCCAAGTATCAAACGCGACGCTATAGTCTGCTCCTGCGAACTTATCGAACTCAGGGCGCTTCATCATTATGTATGACAGCCCTAAGCGGTCGTAGACGCTTCTGTAAGCCTCAATGGCTGCCCTTACCTCTGCCTCTGCGTCATCATAGTCAACGTGGGCTGTGTGTCCCTCGTTCCACAGGAACTCTCTGCCCCTGTAGAGGGGTCTGGTTGCCTTGGTCTCGTACCTGTAGACGTTGCATGTCTGATGCATCCTTAGAGGGAGGTCTTGGTGGCTACGCATCCATAGTTTGAACATTGGATAGATGGCTGTCTCGCTTGTTGGACGCAGTATTAGTCTGCGTTCTAGTTCGTTATTGCCTGCGTGGGTAATCCAGAAGACCTCTCCACTGAAGCCCTCTATGTGGTCCTCTTCTTTCTGGAAGGAATCTTCGGGTATGACGACCGGGAACTGCATCGGCTCATTGCCGTTCTCCTCCAGTTTCTCTTCAAGCATCCCTATGATGCGTTTTGCTATACTCATACCCCATCCTGTGTAGACGCTGAAGCCTTTTACGGGGTATCTGTCATCAACTATTTTCGCCTCAAGCAGTACGTTATCGTACCACTCGCTAAAGTTGTCTTTGGCGATTAGTTCTTTTTTCGTAGAGGACTTGTTCCCAGTCATTTTCTTTTCCTCTTGCCACTGTGAATGTAGGCGGGTTTTAAAAAGGTAAGGATAAACTAGCGTGAAATAGTATCCGCAAAGACTATAGGGAGAGTCCCCACAGTATATTCCATGCCTAAGGTAGACACAGACGAGATAATAGCCATGGAAGACACTCACATCACAGTCCGCGGCTACAGAAGAAGAACAACAATCCCATCAGGAATATTCAGGTTCCTAGAACTGAAAGATGGTGATGTGATCCGCTGGATTGCAACCAAAGATGGAACAGTGTTTGTGTCTAAACTAGAAAAATAAGAAGAAAATTAGATGGATGGGGGATCAGAAAACTCCCCGAGAACATAGCTTGTAAACCAGATATACCCGGCAGCATCATCGCTACTGTACTCTGATCCATGTCCGGGGCATACGATCTCATAGTTTGGCACTAATGTATACATGTCTGTAAGTGTCACCTGCCAGTCTGCGATGAAGTCGTAAATAGGTGTTAACTGATATAGGGTCAAAGCAGTGAACCAACTTGTTGTAAAGGTAAAGTCAAGGGGGTCGGTGGTTGGTTGTTCTATTATTACGTCACCGGTGAATACATACGAGTTATGCCAGTTTTCATATGATAAAACTAAATGACCCATAGTGTGCCCTGGAGCATATTCATAGTCGAATCCACACCACAAGGGTAACTCTTCATAGGTGAAATCAGGAGTGTATCCAGTATAGAGAAACATTTCTGGTGACTCGTAATACGGACCAGAAGCC
>CALGBN010000244.1 GCA_937877765.1 Candidatus Bathyarchaeota archaeon
TTTCAAGCAGAAGACGGCATACGAGATGTAGAGAGGTCTCGTGGGCTCGGAGATGTGTATAAGAGACAGCTATAAGCAAAATGATTATAAAAGAACCGACAAAAAAAATTAAATCTTTAATACAACCTCATCCACAAAACAATCCATAATCTCACCCAGTTTACTGATGTATTCATCTTGGTGTGGTTTAACGTCATTATACACTGGGTCGAGTGTTTTCTCGGGTCTGAACTGTTGAAAAATGAATCTTTTCGCGCCTTTAACTAGCTCACCGATCTCGTTTATGGTCTCGGTTTCAACGAAGCCGGGTACAGCGGTGCATCTGAACTCATAGTCTACGCCACTCGTCTTGATGACCTCTATGCTCTCAAACAAGGGCTCTAGGCTTGATGCTCCAAGCTCCGAGTACTTTTCTGGAGAGGTCTTGACATCCATGGCGATATAATCAACAAAGAGCAAACAATCCCTCAAGGTATCAGGATTAAAGCCATTAGTATCCAGCTTCACATTGAAGCCGTTTTCCTTGAGCCGCGCTAGAAACACGGGTAACTCAGCGTGAATAGTAGGCTCACCACCAGTCACCACAACCGAGTCAACATATTGTTTACGTTCAACTAGAGTCTCCAGCACCTCATCCTCTTCGATGAATGGTCCAGTATAGTTGTGCACCAGTTCACCGTTATGACAATAAGGACACCTAAGATTACAACCGGATGTAAAAAGAACCGTGGCTACCCTGTCAGGGTAGTCGATGAGACTGGTTTTCTGTAGCCCAGCGAATCTCAATCGTCGTGTCCCTCGATGAGGGGAGCAGCCATATCGAATGTCTTTCTGATACTGTACTCTGCCTGTTTACCGTCGTTCCACTGCTTCACTGGACGCATGTAACCAACTACCCTGCTGTATACCTCGCACTCGGTGGCACAGGTTGGACACTCATGGTGTTCTCCTGTGATGTAGCCGTGGGTGGGGCATACACTGAAGGTAGGAGTCAGTGTGAAGTATGGGATGTTGGTGTTCTCAGCCATCTTACGTACCAGACTCGCCGCCGCCTTCCATGAGTGAACCCTTTCACCTAGGAAAGTATGGAACACAGTGCCACCAGTGTACAGTGGCTGCAGGGTGTTCTGATGCTCCAAGACATCAAACAGGTCGCTGCTAGCGTCCACAGGCATCTGGCTACTGTTGGTATAGAAGGGCTCCACACCGGGGCGTAGCAAATCCTCGTTGGCTACCTTAATGCTTCCATAGCGTTTCTTGTCGATCCTAGCCAGTCTGTAGCTGGTTCCTTCTGCGGGTGATGCTTCAAGGTTGTAGATGTTGCCGGATTGTTCCTGATAGTCGCTGAGTCTCTCCCTCATATGCAAGAGTACTCGTTTGGCGAATGCTTCTCCCTCGGGTGTGGTTATGTCTGATCCCATGAGGTTCACAATAGCCTCGTTCATACCCACCAGACCAATGGTGCTGAAGTGGTTCTTCCAGTAGCTACCATACGCCTCCTTCACATTCCGTAGATAGAATGCACTATACGGATACAAACCGTTCTCGCTAAGCTTCTCAACAGTCTTCCGCTTGATCTCAAGACTATCACGGGCAATATCCATCAACTCAGAGACGCGTTCTAGGAACGCCTCCTCGGATTTAGTAATATAACCGATTCTTGGAAGGTTCAGTGTAACTACGCCTATGCTCCCCGTCAAAGGATTCGCACCGAACAAACCGCCTCCACGTTTTCTGAGTTCACGGTTATCGATCCTAAGCCTGCAACACATGCTACGGACGTCTTCAGGGTTCATGTCGCTGTTGATGAAGTTACTGAAGTATGGGATACCATATTTGGCTGTCATCTCGAAGACCTTCTGAGCGACTTGGCTATCCCAGTCAAAGTCTTTTGTCAAGCTATAGGTGGGGATTGGGAAAGTGAATACCCTGCCTGATGCATCCCCCTCACTCATTGCCTCAGCGAAGCCAGTGTTGAACAGGTCCATCTCGTCTTGGAAGTCACCATAAAAATCTGGGTGGATCTTGCCTCCAAGCACAACAGGCTCGTCTTTCAGGAAGTTTGGTACCGTCAAGTCCATGGTTATGTTTGTGAATGGTGTCTGGAAACCAACCCGGGTTGGAACGTTGATGTTGAATAGGAACTCTTGGAACGCCTGTTTTACTTCTCGTTCACTTAGCCCATCATATCGTATGAAAGGCGCAAGATATGAGTCAAAGTTGCTGAACGCCTGTGCTCCTGCGGCTTCTCCTTGTAGTGTGTAGAAGAAGTTGACGATCTGTCCTAGGGCTGTTCTGAAGTGTTTCGCTGGCGCGCTTGATATTTTGCCTGATACGCCTTTGAAGCCTGATAACAATAAATCGGGCAAGTCCCAGCCTACACAGTATGGACCAAGTACAGCAAGGTCGTGGATATGAAGGTCTCCACTGTTGTGTGCTTCTCTTACGCTCTGGGGGTAGATTCTGTTGGTCCAGTACCTGCTGATGACGTTACTAGAAATATAATTGTTCAAGCCCTGTAGACTGTAGCTCATGTTGCTGTTTTCCCTGATCTTCCAGTCATCCAGCATCAGATACTTCTCGACCATATCATCGCTGCTTAATCCAGCCGCTAGCTCCCTGAGCTCATTCTGTTTTGCCCTGTACAAGATGTAGGCTTTGGCTGTCCGTGCGTAGCCTGCCCTGATTATTGATTCCTCTACGATGTCCTGTATTTCCTCGACTGTGGGGCACCCATCCTCCCCAAAGTGCTCGTCCAGTTCACCAAGTACAATATGTGTGATCCCTATGGCGGTATCCTTTTTCCCCTCTCCAACCGCCCTCATCGCCTTACTAATCGCGTTCTCTATGCGGGTCTTATCAAATTCCGCTAGCTTCCCGTCTCGCTTTCTTACGTATTTCATTTTCTTGCCTTCCAAACGTTCAGCCCTAGGAGAATCATAGCGTCCGTGATGGATGCATACGGATGACTATGGTATCAATTGATGACGCCTTCTCCCCCGAGTTTTCCCCTGAGGTTCCTGAGATCTGTACAGCCACTTCTTCTGGTTCTTTTATTAACCCCCTTGTAAAAAATGCCGCACCAATGATAAGAAGAGAGACTCCTATTATGAGCCCATATTCAGATTTTAGAGCGAAAAGGATCCAGA
>CALGBN010000245.1 GCA_937877765.1 Candidatus Bathyarchaeota archaeon
GTTGTCGGATACTTTGTAGGTCCTATGTTAAAGAAAGAATAACCTCTTTCCTTTTTTCTATTTTTTATTATACATTATATTCTACGGTTTTACACGTATCTCGTTATGAGGATTTGGTCGATACATCCACGATACTTGGACTGGATGGGTTTAGGAGCCCAGTGGCGAGAAGGACTACTAGCCCAGAAAGTAGTGCAAGGCAAGACCAAAGGATGGAGAAACCATCCACAGCTCAACAGATTTAAAGAACACAGAGAACCCCTCAAAGCAGCAGGATTCTACCTCAGAGAAATCCATATAGAGAGTATACGCAGAGGCTACAACTACAATTATAGTAAGATACTGTATCCTGTAGAGTCTGTTGACAAGATTGCGTTAAACCGGGGACAACTCCAATACGAGTTTGAGATATTACAAGAGAGACTCAGTAAAAGAACACCCAGTAAATTTGTGGAAAACCGGGACACAGTTGTTGTTGAGCCTCATCCATTGTTCACCGTCAGAGAAGGCCCTCCTGAGCAGTGGGAGAAAAGCTACTGGAACAATCTATAGCTCAACCTTGGAAAACCGTAAAACTGTATACGACTATCAGTAATCATGACAGACGAGTTTGATATAATAATAAAAAACGGTTTAATCGTTGACGGAACAGGTGCAGCAGGATACAAGGGCTCGCTTGGAGTCAAAGACCAACGGATAACAGCGTTATCAAAAGAAGACATCAAAGGAGACGCCAAGATAGTCATCGACGCTAAGGGTATGGCGGTTACGCCGGGCTTTATTGATGTTCATAACCATGGAGACCTCAGCATTCTCTATTACCCCAAAGCAGAAGGTTTCCTGTATCAGGGAATCACAACATTTGTGGGTGGTCAATGCGGTGATAGTCCGGGTCCATTCGGAGACTGGATAGGGCTACCATGGGTTCTCGGAGACTTGTACTCTGATATTGAGCCATACATGTATGTGAAGAATCATCTACAGCCACGAGACCGGCTTAACAAACGCCATAAGGAGGTCTATGGCTGGGAGATCGATTGGAACACCATGGGTGAGTTCTTTCAACGAGTCGAAGAAACAGGTATCAGTCCTAACTATGTGCCTTTGGTTGGGCACGGGGACATCAGGGCGTTGGTGATGGGTCCAGACTTTGAACGCAGAGCAACAGAATCAGAGGTAAAGCAGATGGTCAAGCACACCGAGCAAGCAATGCTTGATGGTTGCAGAGGAATTTCAGTTGGACGAGACTATGATCCCGGCATCTACGCTGATTTCGATGAGCTACTCGCATGCGCCAAAGAAGCAGCTAAATACGGTGGAATATACGCGAGCCACAGCCTCAGAACCGGGCACAGAAAACCGAGACGCCCCGGCGAGTTCCCACCAAACAAGTCCAAAGGCGTGTTAGAAGCCATTGATGTTGGTAGGAAAGCAAAGATGCCTGTGCAGGTAAGCCACCTTGGAGTACTCTTTGATGTAACCCCCGGAGATGAAAAACTTGCCTGGGAGGCATTGCGTGCTACTCTAAGAATCATAGATAATGCACGTGAGGAAGGCATTGACGTAAACTTTGACGAGATACCTCATCATCTTACTGGTGGTCTCGGGACATCTCCTTGGCTGATTCACAGTCTCAAGCCTTGGCTGAAGATCGCAGGTTCGCCTGAGCAATTAGCTATGGCACTTAAAATGAAGGAGTTCAGGGAAGAGATCAAGGCAAGCATATGGGCGGGTAAACACTATGGTTTGAACCCTAACATCAACCCAAACTTGGCGGCTGCAATGCATATAGCTATTTCAGAGGTCAAGGAAAACGTGAACAAGACCGTAGCTCAGATCGCACAGGAAACAGGTGTAAGTGACCTTGACGCATTATTCAATATACTAATCGCAGACCCCTATACGCGGATCGAGCGGAGAAACGATGATGACTCAATGAAACTTGAGTTCTACAAGCACCCAGCAATGATGATAGGAATAGACGCCTTTGCTGTTGACCAGACACGACAGAGTAAAGATAACCCTCCAAGCTACCCCAACCAGAACAGCTACGGTGGATTCGCTTGTTATCTGAGGCGAAGCGTCCGTGAGGCTAAGATAATGAGTATCGAGGAAGCAGTACGGAAGATAACCAGCAGCCCAGCCGAGAAGTTCAAACTGACTGACCGAGGCGTACTGCGAGTTGGAGCTATTGCTGATATAACAATATGGGACCCTGAGACAATTACGGATAAGGGAAACCAGATTGAGCCAAGACAGCTACCTGAGGGAATACCCTACGTGATAGTAAACGGGGAAACCGTCATCAAAGATAGCAGACACACTGGAGCGACACCCGGAAAAGTACTAAGAAGAGAATAACTCTCCTCTTACCTTGTTTTTACAATTATAATCAGCAGAATATTCGCTGTAACTATTACACAAAATCAAATAGAGGGGGAGGGAGGTACCAGAATCCCAGCCTTAATCAGCCTTCTTTCAATGAAACCAACCTCAGAATAGCCCAAATCACTTCTTGATTAGGGTAAAAAAGTGTATGAGTAACGGGTTTTATACGACCAAAAAAAAGCCTCAATAAAACCATTAACAAGTGGATTGGCGAGCCCGGGGGGATTCGAACCCTCGATCTCCGGATTAGAAGTCCGGTGCCTTATCCTTACTTGGCCACGGGCTCATGTCTGGGACAGATAAAAGCGTTATCTTCTCCATATTAAAGTAGTGATTCCGGCTGGTCACGTTAACTCGGCTACGAATCCCTGGAGCTGGCCCACTAAACCTTGGAGATCTACCATCCCAAACAAGTCGAGCGTGTATAACGATACCCCTAGAACAACTATGACCACCGCTACTCTGGCTACTAGTCTGACCAAGCCTCCGCGTCGATGGCGAGTCTCCTTCCTCGAAGGCTTCTTTCCTGCGACGCAGCCATGCTGCTCCGGTAGACGGTGCTGGCGGCAGAAAAGGTAGCCGCACTTGGGGCAACGGTATGGAGTGACAGTCTGGGTCCCACAGAAGTGGCAGTTCCGGACAGACTCCTCCACGGCTAATTCTTCCCCTAGGCCCTTATTTTACGTTGGTCATACGTGAGCCATGTCTACCCCGGAGAGTTCTAGGACGCAACCGAGCAGGACGTTGGCGCCGTTGACACAGTCCGCCTTAAGGGTCTTCTCCTGAGGGCAGTGACTCCTGCCTCCGATGGATGGCACGAAGATCATGGATGTTGGGCATACATGGCTCATGAACTGGGCGTCGTGCCCGGCGATCGTTTCGAAATGAGCGAGGAGAAGGGCCGCATCGCGGCGCGGCAACAGGCCTGGCGCAATCTCTACAACGCGCTCACGCTGTGTCAGTTCCAGAACCCCGGCGTCGAGCGGCTGCTGGCGGCCCTGAACGCCGTCACCGGCTGGGGGCTGGAGCCCGACGACCTGATGACGCTGGGCAAACGCATCGTCACGCTCAAGCGGCTGCTCAACCTGCGCCGCGGTCTCATCCGCGCCGCCGACCGGCTGCCGGAGCTGTTGTTGCAACCGCTGGAGGAGGGCGGCGCCGGGGGGGCTGTGCCGGATGTGGAGACACTGCTGCGCGGCGCTTACGCCGAGTACGGCTGGGACGCGGAAACGGGTCGCCCTACGCCGGAGACGCTGACCGCGCTGGGGCTGGAGTTCGGCGGAGACGAATGGGCCTGAGTGGGGGGTGAAGTTGAGTATCGTGGAACGGGAGCAGGAACTCGAGGTCCTGATTCGGGCTAAATACCCTTTTATCTACATCCTCTCCTGGGAGGAGAGGCGCATCGAAGCCATGCTGGTCCGCATCGCTGCGCGGCTGAATCAGCGCTTATACGCCTGGACGGTGACCTCCGGCGTGATGGCCATTGATACCGTGCGTCCGACCGAGGTGGACCCCGGCGCCCGGTCGGCGCTACAGGTGCTGGCTCACGTCGAGGACTCTAGAGAAGCAGCGTTGTACCTCTTGAAGGACTTTCACCCTTTTCTGGGTTCTCCTCAAATGCCGCCGGACCCGGCCGTGATAAGAAAGGTCCGCGATCTGGTGCAGCCGCTGAAAGAAAGTCGTAAGACAGTGCTGTTCCTCTCCCCGGTGCTGCGCCTACCCCCGGAACTGGAGAAGGAAGTTACCCTGGTGGATTGTTCACTCCCTACGATGGAGGAGCTGGAAGAAGCTATGGAACGGGTGGTGCGGTCTGCTCGCAGCCAGGGGGGATTGCGCTTAGACCTGGACCCCCGCGAGCGGGAGCAGATTCTCCAGGCCGCGCGGGGACTGACGGTCAGTGAGGCGGAGAACGTGTTTGCCAAATCGGTGGTGATGGCCCGTCGGTTCGATCCGGAGATCATCATCGCCGAAAAAAAGCAGTTGATCCGCAAATCCAACGTCCTGGAGTACTACGAAGCTGTGGAGGAGATGGACTACGTCGGGGGCATGGCGGACTTGAAGGCCTGGCTGCATAAGCGGCGCCTGGCGTTCACCGAGCAGGCGCGGGCGTTTGGGCTGCCGGAGCCACGGGGGCTGCTCCTGCTGGGTGTTCAGGGGGGAGGGAAATCGCTTATCGCCAAGGCGATCTCCACCATGTGGAAACTTCCTTTGCTCCGCCTGGATATGGGGCGGGTGTTCAGCGAGCTGGTGGGATCATCTGAGGAGAACATGCGCATGGCCCTGCGGTTGGCGGAGACCGTGTCGCCCGCGATTCTGTGGATTGACGAGATAGAGAAGGGGCTCTCCGGTCTGGCCAGCTCTGGTCGTTCCGACGCCGGTACGGCGGCGCGAGTCTTTGGGAGCTTCCTGGTGTGGATGCAGGAGAAGACCGCCCCGGTGTTCGTCATCGCTACCAGTAACGACATCACTATGCTGCCCCCGGAGTTGCTGCGCAAAGGGCGCTTTGACGAGATATTCTTCGTGGACCTGCCGGATTTCGAGGAGCGCCAGGAGATCTTTGCCATTCACCTGCTCAAGCGGCACCGCGACCCGGAGCGGTTCGACCTGGCCCGCCTGGCGCGGGAGACGGAGGGATTCAGCGGCGCGGAGATCGAGCAAGCGGTCATCGCGGGCCTGTACGATGCCTTCGAGGCGGGACGGGACTTGGAGGAGGATGATCTGCTGCGCGACGTGGCGCAGTCCGTTCCGCTTTCTCAGACCATGCGCGAGCAAGTGACCGCGCTGCGTAACTGGGCCCGCACCCACGCCCGTCCGGCCTCCTCCGATGCCTCCACTCGCCTGATCATAGCGCAACCCGATAGGAGTCGTCTCTCTGCTGCCCGGGAGGGGGGAGAGGGAGAGGAAGGGGGTAGGCTGTGAAGAGCAGGATTGGACCGCCC
>CALGBN010000246.1 GCA_937877765.1 Candidatus Bathyarchaeota archaeon
CCCCGGAGACCCTCGGCATGATGGACGTCGAGCCGGGTAAAATGTATCAGCTAGTGGTGACGCCCATCTACAACGACCTTACCAGATACGTCATGCCGGACATCTTTGAGTGCGTCTCGAAGGGGGACGACCTGTTGGGCTCTAACATACCGGTCTTCAAGTACTATTCGAGGGCGGACAGGCTGCTGGTTCTCCACAACTTCACGCGCATAAACGAGGAGGAGATGGTCTCCATTCTCAACGACGCCGAAATCCCGTTCGTTGACTTCACGGCCAGGAGAGAGCTTCACGAGTCACGTGAGTTTCTGTCGCTCTACCTCGAGCTATCGGAGACAATGAGCGAGGACGAGGTGCTGGACAGGGTGAACAGAAGGCTCGTTGAGTTTGACAAAGACTGGAGAGACTTAAGCGACTTCATGAACTACACGCCTTTGAAGGTCACGTTTCTTCCCAAAGATACCTTCAAAAAGTACCTTCACGGCAAGGAGGGGATGGCCCGCATCCAGAGGATCGGCATGCGTGAGGAAAGGTTCAACGAGCTGTTGAGCCATACATAAACCGTTTAGACGGAGACTAGGTTGTCGGCGAGGCCCTCAAACTTAATTATCTCGGACGCGTCCTCGTGGCTCCTAGGGTCGTAGAAACAGGTGAACTGCACCTGGCTGGATTTAATGACGGGGTTCTTCGACGTGATGAAGGAGTAGACCCTCCTCCACCCGTGGGCGTGGATTAGGTGTGAAAGCGTGTAGAGAATGATCTCACACGGGATCCTCCTCTCGTTGCTGTAGCTGATGACGTCGGAGAACAGTATGTCTATCTGATTCGGGTCGTCGTTGATCGACGTTATCCTATCTTCGAAGGTCTTGAGGATGGATCGATTCCCGGGCAAGACCCTGACAAGGTACAGCTCATCTGAGACGTCGCTGTTGTATATGTCGTCAGCAGTGATTAGATCGTACATCGTGATGAGTAGAGTCCGTATACCTTTCTTCGAGTTGTTGAGGAGCCTGTCTTTGATCCATTGGACGTCTTTCACCTTTCCCGTGTTTGACTGATTAACCATAGTAAACTTACCTCCAACGTGGTTGACGTACTCCTCGGGAACCCCGCCTATCAAGAACGTGCGGAGGTCATCCGCGAAGAAGGAGAACCTCGGCTGAGTCATGCCAAGGTATATGACGGTTTTTGCCATGATCGACGTCAAGTCTGTGAAACCGGGGTCCACGAACCCTGTGATGAATCCTAGATTCACGAAGAAGAGGTTCAGCCAACCGGCGATTTGCAGTTTCACGTCTATGCCGTACCTCCAGTTGATCACCATCAAGCTTAACACCATGAAGAGGTAGGGTGCCAGCGCCACGATCATCATGATGGGCACCCATTCTCTGCCTAGTATGAACTGGATCAACGGGAACAGAGCTATGATTAGAGAGGAGGCTAGGAAGACCCTAGGTCTGTTAACGAGCTCACCTATGCCCGCCACCATCATCGCGAAGCCCAGCATCAGCAGCAGGAACGCGATTATCCCGAGGGAGCTGATGCCCAGCTCCGTCGGCGTGAGCATCCTTATGATTATGTTGACTCCGTACAACGCGTATCCGGCGCCCCAGTAGAAGTAGAAGCGTCTATTCGTCTTCCTGAAGATGGAGAGGAGGAGAGACGCGATGGCTATGGTGACGACCCCATTAAACAACCGGAACAAGAAGTTTAATGGGAATATCATCCGTCTACTTCCTAAAAGGTACTATTTGAGTGCTGAGAGGATAAAGATTATTCTATAAATACAAGAGGTCATGGTCTAGATTATACCAAGTCCAGCAGTGAGGCGTTCTCCAGAGGGTGCAGCTGAATGGTTGTGGTTCATGTGGCTACATGGTTTTCTTGGTGATGAAGACGGTGCCGTCCTTGGTGGCCACCCACCTCAGCACGTCTCCGTCCTCCAGCTCGAGGAACTTGAACACGCACGACGGGATGGTCGTCCTCCTCCTGTACCCCCTCACGGTTATGTGAGTCTCCTCCATGCAGACTATGTCGTCTACCTCTATCCCAGACATGGCTTATATACATACACAGTATGTATATGGTTTGCCATCCACCGGCGACTGGAGACGACAACCTCCGCAGACGCGGCGTCGTATCCCTACCTTTTTAATACTCTACTGCAATCACTGGTGGTAAGAGGAGTTGACGATGACTGGGAAAGACCCCTCTGAGAGGAAGGAGCTGATCCCCAAGGAGAGCTTCAGCGAGTGGTACGACAACGTGCTCCTCGAAGCAAAGATAGCCGACGACAGGTACCCCGTCAAGGGGTTCACCGTCTACACCGGCTGGGGGTTCAGCGTAGCGAAACGCATCATAGCGATGCTAGAGGAAGGACTCGAAGAAAACGGCAACGAGCCGATGCAGTTCCCAGTCGTCATACCGGAGGACTCCTTCAGCAAGGAGGAGGAGCACATCAAGGGCTTTAGCAGCGAGGTTTTCTGGATTACCCATGCGGGTGAGAACGAGTTGGAGCGGAGGCTGGTGTTGAGACCCACCAGTGAGACAGCCATCTACCCCATGTTCAAACTCTGGATCAGAAGCCACCAAGACCTCCCCCTGAAGATGCATCAAACCTGCAACGTCTACAGATACGAGACCAAGGCCACTCGGCCCCTATACCGGGGGAGAGAATTCCTCTGGAATGAGGGCCACACAGCCCATGTGGACTACGAGGATGCCGAGGAAGAGGTGAGGGCAGCCATAAAAGCCTACAGGGAGGTCTACGACGCCTTGGGGCTCAGCTACCTGTTGGTGAAGAGGCCTGTATTCGACAAGTTCGCTGGGGCAGACTACAGCGTGGCCTTCGACACATGGAACCCCGATGGGAAGGTGAACCAGATCGGCACCGTCCACCAACTGGGAACCAACTTCTCCAAAGCTTTCGAACTCACCTACGAAGACCCCCAGGGGGAGCAAAGGCTCTGCGTGACAACCTGCTATGGAATGGGATTCGGGCGAACATTGGCCGCAGTGATAGCCCACCATGGAGACGACCACGGCTTGGTGTTACCTCCATGGGTGGCTCCCATCCAAGTGGTCATAGTCCCAATACTGTTCAAAGGGAAGGAGGGGGAGGTCTTGAATACTCGAAACAACTTCTGGACATCTGTCTCTTATACACATCTGACGCTGCCGACGAATTAGACGGTGTAGA
>CALGBN010000247.1 GCA_937877765.1 Candidatus Bathyarchaeota archaeon
CTATCACATGGTCTCCGTTGATGATGACATCAGTTATCTCGTCACCTCTTGCGCTGTAGACGATGTTTGGTGCGATGTTGTTCATTGGGTTATAGATTATTGGCGTCATGTGAGGTACCTTTAGGTCTAGCAGGATAATGTCGGCTTTCTTACCGGCTTCAAGACTGCCTATCTTGTCTCCCAATCCGATCGCGTGGGCGCCTTCAATGGTAGCGAGTCTTAGTGTCTTCCATGCAGGTAAGACTGTTGGGTCTCTGTGGCGCGTCTTGTTCATCAACGCAGCTACCTTCATCTCAACGAGCATATTATGGTGGCCGTTACCCGGAGCCTGATCACTACCTATGGTAGCGTATTTTCCACCACTCTCAATGAACAAACCTAGAGGCGGGGTAATACCGTCAATTCCACCGATGCTCGCTGGGCATGATGCGTATCTGACGCCTCGTTCAGCTATCAATGCTACTTCATCGTCTGTTGTCTGGTGGCAGTGTGCTGCGATAAGCTGATCATCGAGGTAACCAATGCTGTCGAGGTACTTGATGGTGGTCATGCCGTACCTCATCTTCATCTGTAGCTCTTCTCGTCCACCCTGAGCAACGTGAATGTGGGCTAGTTTTCCTAGTTCCTTGGCTTTCTCCTTAACCGCCAAGAGCAGTTCCTTGTTCATCATGTCTGCGCCGTGGGGGCTGAGTATTCCTGTGATTCTTCCCTCTCCTGCGCCATCGTATTTCTCGATGAGTTCAACGCCTTCCTTGAACTTTTTCTCGCCAATGTCCTCGAAGAATATGTAGAGCTTTTTTGGGTCGGGTCTGCTTTCGGATCCAATCTGGTTGATTGTGTTGGCTAGGTTTGCCCTAACTCCTGCTAGTATAAACACCTTGTCTGCTACTGAGCCCATGTTTGCACCAATCTCACCAAATGTTGTGGTGCCTGCCTTCAATGCCTCTAAGACGCCTACTCTTGAGCCTACTATGCTTTGTTCTGGAGTAAGGAACTTGGTGTACGGTGCCATTGTTTTCAGCATCCACTCGATTTCCGGTACATCTTGTGCTAGTCCTCTTGCTAGACTGAGTCCTGTGTGGATATGTCCGTCTACGAAACCCGGTAGTACTGCTTTTCCTTTTGCGTCGATTACGTGTTCCGCTGAGCCATATTCTTTGACTATATCGTCTGTTTTTCCTACGGCTACGATGTCTTGTCCCTCTACTGCGACTGCTCCGTCTACTATTGAGCCGACGCCTTCACCTGTCATGGTGAGGAGGAAACCGTTCTTGATTAGAGTGCTCTCATATTTCTCCATACCTTTCACCGCTCTCTGGTGATAGCTTGTTATTCAGATAAAAACTATTGCACGAAAAACTTGGTAAACAGCGAAAAAAGGTGGAAAGACTATGAGCAAGTAAATACAATTATTATGATAAAATAATCAAACGAGGATTATCGGGCGACATTAACCGGCGTTGGGTCAAGCACTTTTATCAAGACATCAGGCTTCATACCGAGAATAAAACCCCGTCTACCCCCGTTAATATAGATGTATGGAAGGTCAAGGATGGTTTCTTCTACATGTACTTTGAGTTCTCTCCGTGTACCAAATGGACTGATGCCGCCTACCATGTACCCTGTGTAGCGTTGAGCATCTTTGATGCTCACGGTTCTGACGTTCTTTGTGTTTAGTTCTCTTGCTAGGTCTTTGAGGCTGGTCTCTTTCTCGCCATGCATCAGTATGATGAATGGGTTATGATCGCCATCCTCCATGACGAGGGTCTTAATCATGGCATGCTCATCTACTTCCATGATGTCAGCAGCGGCTACTGCTCCACTTTTCCTGTAATCATAGAGATGTTTGGTGTAATCTACTCCGAGGCTGTCAAGGAGCTTTGTGGCTGGTGTAGCTGGATATTTAGCCATCATTGATCACTTGATGTGTCTTACACCTTTTTTCTCGGCTTTCTTAATCCATGTTGGAACCGGTGGCACTAATTGATCTTCCGGACATAGCACTAGCTCTGTGAAGCTAGGTTCATCATTGTTGAATAACTCTTCCAGGCTGTCTAGTTCCTCTGGTTTGGTTATCCTGTTTGCGTTCAACCCAAAGCCTTCGGCTATCTTCACGTAGTCAACCTCCTTGAAGTTGGTCGCAAAGTCAACGTATTCCTCGCCGTAGCTGAGTCGCCACTCTGCTCTGATCCAGCCGAAGCTTCTGTTGTTCATCACTATGATATTATTGTTCTGTCCCATACGGGCTATTGTCTCTAGCTCTGCTGCGGCTAGTCCGAAGCTGCCGTCACCTACAAGAGTTGCAATGCAGCTGTTGGGTCTTGCTACTGCTGCGCCTATTGATGTGGGTATGGCGTATCCGAGGCTTCCCATGGCGAAGTTGTATGCCATGCTTCTACCTGCCTCTGGTACCTTGTAGAATGTTGATGTGTAGATGGCGCTTGTGCCTACATCCATGACGAGACACCGTTTATCAGGTAATGCTTTCTCAAGCATCTTGATGAACCGTACAGGATGAATAGGCGTCTCATTACTACCCGCGAGACTCGCCACGTATTCATCGTGTTTCTGCTTCTCCTCAACAAGTTTCTGGATGCGCGGTAGCTTCATCATCTCCTTCGGGTTGGAGTCAGCTAGTTCTAGCATCCAATCGATTGTTCCCCCGACGTCTCCGATCATTATCACATCAACAGGATAATTGTTTCCGGCTTCAGCCTCGCTGATATCAAGTTGGATTATCTTTGCCTTGGTGTCTACTGGAGGTACCGTCCATTTGTCTGTGCCTGCGCTATCTGTGCTTGATCCGATAAAGAACACCAAATCCGCTTCACACAGCATCTTGTTACTGAGTGTGGTGCCTCCTCGTGCACCGATAACGCCTAGGCTAAGTGGGTGGTTCTCGGGGAATGAGCCTTTTCCATTGATGGTAGTACCTACTGGTGCAGCGAAGTACTCGGCTAAAGCAACGACATCATTCCAAGCCTGACTATAGAGAACTCCCTGTCCACAGACAAACACTGGGCTCTCAGCTTCACCAAGCAGCTTCAAAGCTTCCATTATTTTACCTGTGGCTGCGACTGGTCTGTGCCCGGGGTAGCTTGTGAAGTCTTTCTGGGCGTAAAGTCGTGGGTTAACTGTCTCGCCTTGTAGGACATCGTATGGTAGTCTGATGTGTATTGGTCCGGGTTTTCCGGTGGTGGCTAGTCTGAATGCGCGTCTAACGGTGTGGGGTATCTGGTCGGGGTTAGTGACGGTGATGGATTCCTTTGTTATTCCCTTGAACATGCTTGTTTGGTCAAGCCCGGTAAGCATGTTCTGTGTCTCAAGATGCAGTGGTATGTCTGATGTGAAGAATATCATGGGCAGTGAGCCCTTGTACGCCTCGGCAACTCCCGGTAAAACATGGGTGCTTCC
>CALGBN010000248.1 GCA_937877765.1 Candidatus Bathyarchaeota archaeon
CTACAAAATAGAGCAGAGGTTTCCCCACTCGGAGATAGTGGTTGTAACGGTTGATGAAGGGATACCAGGCTACTCAGAAGAAGCGCCAGCGCTCGTCGAAAAGCACTGCAGAAGGCTTGGAGTGGAGTTCGTAAAAGGCTCCTACAAGCAGATGTTTGGATATGGCTTGTGGGAGGTTGTGGAAAAGGCTCGGTCGGAGCTTGGGCCCTGCTCCTTCTGCGGAGTGCTTAGGCGAAGAGCGCTGAACCTCATGGCTAGGGAGGTAGATGCCGACAAGCTAGCCGTGGCGCATACCCTAGACGACGAAGTACAAACTCTCCTCATCAACGTAATACATGGAAACATTTTGCAAAACCTCGTAAACAAGCCAGTGGTTGTAGATCCTGAGAGGAGGCTTGTTCCCAGAATAAAGCCCCTCTGCTTGGTTCCTGAAAGGGAAACCACGCTCTACGCATACTTGTCAAACATAGAGTTTCAGGAGAGAGATGAAGTTGACGAGAGAGAATATATTGAACTCGTTTGGAGAAAAACTGCTGCTTTATTCATTGCCTCCCTCAAAATAGGAGGGATAGTGTCTAAAGCCTCTTCTGAAACAATATCCCTTCTGGAAGAGTACGGTTACAACATGGGTATAGCATTCCAAATATATGATGACATATTGGGGGTTATAGCCGATGAGAAGAAGCTGGGTAAACCCTTATACAGCGATATAAGAGAGGGGAAGAAGACTATTATAGTAATACACGCGCTAAGCAAGGCTAATGCGGAAGATAGGGAAATACTGCTCTCAGCTTTAGGTAAACGAGATGCAACTATAAGAGAGCTTGCCTCAGCGGTAGAAGTTCTACGGAGAACCGGATCTATAGATTATGCTAGGAGAAAGGCTACATATTATGCTAAGAATGCTATTAGCAAATTAAACAAGATTAAATCTCATGACGAAGAAGCGCTCGAAATGCTTAGAGAGCTGGCGTTGTTTGTTGTTGAAAGAGAGTTTTAAAGATCCTAGTGAGTGAGCATAATGAAGTACTTAGACGTCTATTCTTTTCCCAAAATATTCATAGAACATGAGAACCTGCATTCCGGGAATAGAAGAGTAGTAGTGTTAGACGGTGAAGACATTATAGAACTCGTAAATATTAGAGACTTCCATCCCAAGGGGAAAGCTAGGTTTTTCCTTCAAGAAGTATATGAAGACGCTTTAAATCAAATAATAGACTTGGAGAGACGTGTAGTTAAGTTATCATTTATCGTATACGTGCCCTGGCATGGAAAATACATGCTAATCGAGAGAGGCACTGAGTTAGATATAATCGAGGTGAGCGGGAAGCAGGTTTTTCTTCTCGTTAGAGAAGGGGACTTGATACACTTTAACGATAAGATTGCAACTATTATTACAGGCAAAAGGGAGGCGAGAACTTTTAGAAGCCCCGCTAATGGAGTAATAGTATATATCAGTAGGATACTGGATATTACTACTAGAGATGTTTACATAGTATTAGTAGCAGAGGAAGGTGATGTACGTGCTTTCGAAGGACGTGGAAAGAATAATACTGAAGCATGCATTAATTAATGCCATAAAGCATGATGGGAAAGCTATTCTAAAACCTGTTATCAGCAAAGTTATTGGTGAGAGACCAGACCTTAGGAGCTCGGTTAAGGAAGTATATGAGCTCACCTCTAAGATTATAGAGTATGTAAACTCCCTCTCCCCTACGGAACAGAGGAGGAAGCTAGCAGAATACTCAATAACTGTTGAAGAATTGGAGAAAAGAGAGGTTGAAGTAAAAGAGCTTCCCCCTCTTCCCAATGCAGAAAAGTATAAAGTAGTGAGAACAAGATTTGCTCCAAACCCAGATTTCGTTCTAACTCTTGGAAATGCTAGGCCCGCTGTACTGAGCTACGAGTACGCTGTTAAGTATAATGGCAACTTTATTCTGAGATTCGAGGACACCGACCCCAAGACAAAGCCTCCTATTCTTGAAGCATATAATTTAATAAGAGAGGACCTTAAGTGGCTTGGTATAAAATGGGATCTAGAGGTAATACAATCCAAAAGAATGGAGATATACTACGAGTACGCCGAGAAATTAATAGAGCTTAGAGGGGCATACGTTTGTACATGTAGTAGAAAGGAATTCAAAGCTTTAAGGGACTCTATGAAACCTTGTCCTCACAGAGAGCACACTGTCAGTGAAAACAAGGCACTCTGGAACCGTATGTTGATGAGTGACTTCAATGAGGGGGAAGCCGTACTTAGAGTGAAGACTGATTTAAATCATCCCGATCCATCTATTAGAGATTGGGTAGCTTTCAGAATAATCGATACCGAGAGACATCCCCATCCGCTCACGGGATCAAAGTATGTTGTTTGGCCAACATATAATTTTGCATGTGGAATTGATGACCACTTACTTGAAATAACTCACATACTCAGAGCTAAAGAGCACGTTCAGAACACTGTTAAGCAAACATACTTGTACAAGCATTTTAGCTGGAACTATCCAACTGCAATACACTTCGGGAGACTAAAGTTTTCAGACTTCATCTTAAGTAAATCTAAAATTAGAAGATTCCTAGAGGAAAATCCCCAAGAATTTGAGGGCTATGACGATGTTAGATTTGGAACGCTGAGAGCTTTAAGGAGGAGGGGGATTCAGCCTGAAGCTATTAGGCAGATAATGATAGAGGTTGGAATAAAGCCTAGCGAAGCAACGATCAGTATGAAGAACATTGCAGCTGCGAACAGGAAGCTTCTGGATCCAATAGCCCCTAGACTAATGTTCGTTGAGAGTCCCGTAAAGGTACTTGTTAAAAACTTGGATTCTATAAGAGCGAATATACCTCTACATCCGTCAAATACTAGTTTAGGGTCGAGGAGTTATGTTTTAGAAAAGATAAATGGAACACTAGAACTATACATATCATTTAATGATGTCCCCTTATTTAAGGAGAATAAACTAGTTAGACTTATGGGACTAATGAACGTTGCTCCGATTAGAGTATCTGAAGATGTTGTAGTGGTGGAGTTTAAGGGAGTGGATGTGCATGAAGCGAGGAAAGCGGGAGCTCCAATAATCCAATGGTGTCCCCCCGGCTCTCTTAAAGCTATTATTAAAAAACCTGAAGGCCTTGTTCTTAGAGAGATAAATGGGATCATAGAGCCCTATGTGGAAAAAATTGGAGTGGATAGTGTTGTTCAGCTAATAAGATTTGGCTTTGCTAGGATAGAAAAATACGATAACGGGGCAGTTATCATATACTATGGTCACAATTAAAGTCAAGCTCCTCTCTAAAGGCCTTAATTAAACATTACTCTAATGAGGGTGATGATCGCTTCGGCATTTTAAATCTTAAATCTAAACATTTTGATTCGAATAATGCAATTAGGATCTTTAGAAAAGCATTAAGGTATCCGTCATAACCAACATGAACATTAGCCAATATATTTCACTAACAATAATTACATTCCTATCCGCCATCTCTAACTTTAAATACTTCTCCTAATATATCAAGAAATCGCATGACGATGAAATGTTTGAGGATGAGTGGAGATGTCAAAACCATTTTACGTGAGATTTGAAGTTCCCCCTGAACTGGCTGAAAGAGCATACGAAGCGTTGAAGAAAGCTAGGGAATCTGGTGGAAAAGTTAAGAAGGGTACTAATGAGACAACGAAAGCTGTTGAAAGAGGGCTAGCAAAACTAGTGTTGATAGCTGAGGATGTCGATCCCCCTGAAGTAGTTGCACATTTACCGCTACTATGTGAAGAGAGGAAGGCAACATTCGTGTATATTCCAACAAAAGGTAACATCGGAGAAGCATTAGGAATCAGCGTTGGCTCATCAGCAGCAGCCATCGAGGAGTCCGGTGACGCCGAGAACCTTATCGCTGAGATTGTCTCAAAAGTAAACGAGTTAGTGAAGTAAAATGAGTCAAGACTCTGATCTTCTTACGCCATCAACCGTTATCCAGATACTGGGTAGAACCGGGTTAACCGGTGAGGTTATGCAAGTGAGAGTCAGGATTGACGACGGCAGAGACAAAGGACGTATTATCACACGCAACGTCAAGGGACCAGTAAGAATAGATGACATTCTACTGCTACGCGAGACTGAGCGTGAGGCGAGGAAGATCCGATAGGTGAACCATGATGCCAGATGTCCACAAGTGTAGTTTCTGCGGAACTGAGATAGCGCCAGGTACGGGGATGAATTTCGTCCGCCGTGACGGCAGGGTTCTCAGGTTTTGTTCTAACAAGTGCAAGAAGAGTGCAATTGACCTCAAGCGTGATCCACGTAAGTTTAAGTGGACCGAGGCTTGGAGTCTAAGACAGAGAAGATAATCCTACTCTAAAATTATCTTATTTTATTTTTTACATAACCAGTACACACTATTGTTATCACGGTTTAGATGATTTACCATATGCTATAGGTAATGCATATATCCCCCTTTGCGATCATGATCTTCACGGGGAAAAATGAGCTTAAACATCCCCGAACACCTGAAAAAATACTGCATTCTCTCAGATGATGGCACTATAATAGATCGATTCAAGTGTCCTGTATCCGGCTGTGAATTCAAGACTCGTCTTGGTCCGGGTGCTGTCCGTATGCATATTCTGATAAAAGCCGATCCAAAAAATGAGACTCGGTATAGTCCTGATCATGAAGAATACTTCAAACAATATGAATCAGAGCTAACGCCAGACACGGTACGTGACCTCGCGAAAGTCCCATATAGACCAGTGTCTTACAAGAAAGAGTAATCTTCTCTATCTTTTTTCATAGTCAAAGCTTTAAGCCCGCTGTGTGTTTCGTCTAGCCATGTATCAAGAGACACTAGTAATCTTGAAGCCTGATGCCTTGGAGCAGAACAAGGCTGGCAGTATAATCAAATATTATGAGGACGCCGGGTTGAAAATACTCGACATGCGGTTTTACAAGAAAGTAGAATTAGACCATTTACGGAAACACTACCCAGACTCAATGGCATTATCCATCGGAAAGAAAGCAAAAGCAGCTGTACCAAGCATCAAAGACCCAGAAGCACACGGCATGAAGGTGCTCACCGCATTACGTAACTACTTCAGCCGTGGACCAGTACTCGCAATAAAACTAGGTGGAGAGGACGCTATCAAAGAAGTGAGACGAATCACAGGATATACAGATCCATCAACCGCTGAGAAAGGTACCATCAGAGGTGATCTTGGTATTGACTCAATTGCAAAGAGTACCGATGAGGGTCGCGCTGTAGAAAATCTTGTCCACGCCTCTGGTAACCCGGAGGAAGCAGAAGCCGAGCTAAAGCTCTGGCTTTAACTATCTTTCTCTTTTTCCCTCGATGAAATCTTCGACCCATCTATGTGCTTCATCATCAGGCACCTGTACTGGTGGATGCTTGAAGCTATAGCTGCTTATTCCCAGTAATTGTCCGCTGATGCCTCTATCTAGGGCGATCTTTGTCGCACGGATAGCGTCAATGACTACTCCAGCGCTGTTAGGGCTATCGTTTACTACTAGTTTTGCATCCAAGGTGATAGGCAGGTTTCCGAAGCTATGGCTGTTTATTCTGATGTAACAGACTTTATGGTCTTCCAAGAATGGGACATAGTCGCTTGGACCGATCCTTGTTGGAACCTTGTATGGGATGAGACTTTGAACCGCCTCTGTTTTGCTTACACGCTTTGTTTGGAGCCTGTTTTCGACTGTCATGTTCTCAAAGTCTGTGTTTCCACCGATGTTCAACTGGTATGTGGAATCAAGTACAACTCCACGATCATAGAAGAGTCTCGATACTACCCTGTGAAGAATTGTTGCACCTACTTGACTCTTGATGTCGTCTCCAGCCACTGGTAGACCAGCGTCCTCGAACTTTTTTGCCCATTCTGGTCTGCTTGCGATAAACTCTGGGATACAGTTTACAAACGCACATCCAGCGTCCAATGCACACTGAGCATAGTATTCTGTCGCCTTGGCGCTACCGACTGGAAGATAGTTGACTAGCATATCCGCTTTAGTGTCTTTGAGTACCTGTGTTACATCAACTGGCTCAATAGATTTGTCTGCTCGGAAGCTCTCATACATATGTGGCGCAACGCCATCCATAATTGGACCTGCTTGAACAATAACTCCGGTTTTCGGTACATCTGAGAACTTTGCGACATTGTTCGGAGGCGCCCACATAGCCTCTGATAGATCTTTACCGATTTTCTCTTTGTTTACCTCGAAGGCTGCTACAAATTCGACGTCACTAATGTGATAGTCTCCGAAGTATGCATGCATAACACCGGGGATTACCTCGTCTCTTTTCGCGTCCTTATAGTACTCGACACCTTGGATCAGGGCTGATGCGCAGTTCCCAACGCCAGCGATAGCGACTCTAATGCCCATTTATTCACTGTCCTAAACAAAAGATGTCCCTTCCCAGACCCTAAAAGGCTTTCCGCCTACATCCACCTATGTATATACTGATTATCTTCCTCGATGAGTCGAGTCATGAGTTTCACCGTCTGTGATGGTGTTAGTCTACATTGTAAGCCATCAAGAAAACGTAGTTTACTATATGGACGTTCAAGCTTCATTACCCTACCCCACTTAACCTCTACCTGAGCCGGATAATTTCTACCTGATGACAGGAATGCATAGGGGTCTAGGTTTAGTTGTGATTTTCTTGTGGCTGTGAATGGCCCATATAGGGTTCCTGTGTTTAGGTTGATGAGGAATACGGGGTCTCCTTTCCGTATCTTCTGTACTTTTTCCCAGTGTTTGTAAGTGTTTCCGAATAAGGCTTTCTGGAAGCACTCGTCCATTGTCTGGTTGCTGCAGTAGAAGATGTAGCTCACAATATCTGGTTCTTCTTTCTCACTTATTAATTGTCATTTTATTCTGAATCTATTTTTATTCGTTCAGCGATCTCCAGTATCCTGTATGTCATCCATGGGGATGCTACTTTTTTCTGTCCAAAACTCCAATCATTCCAAGCCTTGTATACTGATTCAGGTATGAACCCGCCTTCTTCCAGTTGTTTATCTCTTATTATGATCCACATTTCCCAGAACTCGTCATATTCCCGCGCATACGGATAATGGCTTAGAACATCAACTACATGTAGAACATCAAACCAGACATTAGGATACTTTAGTTTCTTGAATGTGCTTCCTATGCCGAACATACGGATTTTCTTTCCGTCTCGGTTCTCCCAGTGGAGTATATGCGAGTCTATTCCGTTTTGGACTGCATCTGTATCCTTGTATTCGCTGAGGCTTAGTGCTTTCAACGTAATGAGATTCGCGTATGGACAGTAGTCATCCTTTTTTCCCGGTCCACGAAACTTGGGTTTTTCTCCTCTGCACCGCCATCCATTGTTCTCTGATAACCAGACCAGCATTCTAGTCGCTTCTCTAGTAACTTCGTTGTCTACTCCGAATCTTTGAAGCGCGTATATGAGAATGGGTGTATCGCAGAGAAGCCACATTCGTTCTCCTGTACCTTTTCCTCCCCAGCGTTCAGGGAGCTCTAAATTACTCAGGAATAATCCGTCTTCTGAGCGATTCTCGAGAATAAGATTTGATAACGCTTTGATCCACTCATCCCGGGTATCCAGTCCGAGATCAGCTAGTAACTCTATCTTGTGTATCGGGTGCCCCGCGTCATTATGTCTCTTCAGCGGTGGGTCAGGCCATGTGACACAGTCATCGATCAATGACTGAATTCTCGGATCATTTCGTAAGGCATCATATTCTGTTGTTGATTCTTTTCCTCTTAGTTTGTTGAGATTGTATCTAATCCATGGCTCTGTGCATTGTTCAAGGTATGGTACTGGGTCATAGTTGAGAGGTAAATCAGCCATAGAATCTGATCGTTGTCTGCATGTAAAAACGAAACGATGGAGAAAAGGGGTGGGAGATGAGTGAAACTAGTCGGTGCGTCTATAGTATCCGGGTCTCGGCATGTAGATTGTGCCGTCCTTCATCAAGACGCTGATTAGTCTTGCTCCCTCGCTTCTGTTGATGCCGTAGTCTGTTCCTAGTGCCTCGTATAGGTCTGTTTCCTTGACTGAGCCGCTGACGCGCTCCATCTCACCTATTACCTGTAGCACCTTCTGCAGCTGGTTCTGTAGGCTACGTGGTTTACCCGTATACAGGATGTCGATGTCTATCTGTCCTGTGGTTACGTCTATTCCTACTTGCTCTAAGCTCTTCTGCATCAGGTTCAGTACGCCTTCCGCGTCCTCGATAGTAATCTCTTCTCTAAGATGTGCTCGGGCTCTCGCCTCTGCGAGTCTTACGAGGCTCTCTAGCTGCCTCGCCGTGATTGATACTGCTGAGGCTTCTCCGCCTTCAACGCTGGCGTTTCTCATCTGAACATAGAAGCTCTGGAATCTTTCGATTACTTCGTCTGTGAGTCTTGGTTTGATGCGTTTTGCGTAGCTGATGTATTTCCTCATCAACTGGATATCCATTGGTCCCAGTGAACTAGTAAGGTCTCTATGTAATCCTAGTATGTGTCCAGCGATCTCGCCGTCAACAGTACTATCCGGTGTATCCCTCAAGATGAAAATAATGTCAAACCTGCTTAGCAGGGTTACTGGAAGAGTAATGTTCTGGGCGATGGTCTGATACGGGTTATATCGACCCAGAGTTGGGTTCGCCGCAGCGAGAATACTGCATCGTGAGTTCAGAGTTGCTACAATACCTCCCTTAGCGATAGGAACAATCTGTTGCTCCATAGCAGGGTGTATAGCGCCACGGTCCTCTTCACGCATCTTGTCCATCTCGTCAATACAACAGACACCCTTGTCCGCGAGAACCAGTGCTCCTGCTTCTAGTACAAAGTTTCCTGTACCGCCTTCCTTGACTACCGCTGCGGTGAGTCCTGCAGCTGTGCTTCCCCTGCCCGTGGTCATCAAGCCTCTTGGGGCAACTTTTGCCGCGAAGTTAAGCATCTGGCTTTTTGCCGTTCCAGGGTCTCCTACGAGGAGTACGTTAATGTCTCCCCTGATCTTGACGTCTTCAAGGTCTTTTCCCACGCCGCCCAGTAGCAGATAGAGTACTGCTTCCTTGATGTAGTCATTCCCATAGATGCTTGGAGCAATGCTGTTGAGGAGTTTCTGGTGAACAAATGGGTCTTTTGCTATCTCAAGTATCTCAGCCTCATCCTCTACTGATAACTCAAGAAGCTCTGATTCTCGTCCGCTAACCTCACAAAAACTTGCATCAATCTGCAGATCAAAGGTTCTAAGCTCTCCACCGCGCCCATATCGGGGTAAAATTCTGATGAATCCCGTTAAGGTGATTCTGTCACCCGGACGGGCTACGTCTACTAGGTCATCTTTTAATTCAACGATAATTGATCGTGGAAGTTGTCCCGGTGGTAGGTCTTCCGGTCTTTCTTGAATTGTGACTAGTTGTTGATCTAGGAAAACCGATTCTTTTGGTACCAGCTCAAAGTTTTTTCTGTTATCACAGGCGAGGCATTTTTGAGGCTTTTGTAGAGTCTGTCCACTTTGTTCAACATGGTTTAGTTCTCCACAGACTGGGCACATGAAAGTAGCTCGGGTAACCAGTGGTGTAATTGATGATGCCCTTACAATTATGCCGTGGATCATGACTAGTCGCCCGATGTGGTCTGATCCGAGTTTTCTGAGTTGGATTTCTGCTGGTAAGTTACGGTATCTAATGTTGATGCGTTTTAGACTCTCGGCATAAATGGGGTCTCGTGTTCTGAGTTTGCTTCTGACTACTGTTGTAAATATTGATGTATTGCCCTCTGGGTCATCCATTATCAGTTGGGCTAAGTCCATGTCGAAGCTATAGAGGTCCGTAAAGTCTATGATGAAACTTTTTTCGCCTTTTACAGCTAGTTCGCTGATTCGTTGGTCGTATTTAAAGTCCCCATTGTCATCAGTATAGTCCTCTATGAACTGAGTGAAGGACTGTTCAACAGACTCAAGTCTAGCCACTGTCACTCCTCCACCAGTCTACGCATACTGTCACGCCAATCCGAGACTATGCGGTGAATCCCATCATATAGGTGACTCTCCTCTGGTTGTAGTAGACGGGTGGGTGAATCTGCCTCAGAAGACGCAAGACGCGCAATCCTGTTAATCCTGCTCTCAAGAATATCCCTATACCTCGCCCTTATCCTGTTCAGATTAACTTCCGTGTTCAGGTCCTCGGCAGTCTTGAATGAGATATACGCCTTGGGATAGAACTCATCTGGGAGAGGAGTTGGTGGCCCCGCTGGGTTGATTCTCTCCTTGAAGTGAACCTGTGTCCACTCGTTTCCATCTAGAACCTCATCAACGTATTCAATTAATCCATTACGTGCTAATTCCCTTGCTACCCAGTAGAATGTATTGAACTCCCTGTTTGCATCGATGGCTTCAAGCTTGTATCCAACTGTTTCTATCTCAGGAATGTTCCTTACTGCTCTGCATCGAACATAATCATTTTCATAATCCAATCTGGGCGACCGGGAACTCATGGACGATTTTACATAGTGACAATCTTATAGAACTATTCTCTACGAAGATGAGAACGATTCAAGCTTAAATGAAGCCATTTCTCATTCAATGTAATGCAATCAACTTTCCACAACAGAGATGGTATCAAGGAACTCACAGACAAAATAAGAAAACTCCAAACAGACCCAAGGATCAGAAAAATGGTTGAAGACCGTATGAACGATTTCAGAGCGGTCCATGAGATGGATACCTACAAGTGGTATGAAGAAATGGTCTACTGTTTGCTGACCGCATTTGCTAGTGCAGTTATGGGTCAGAAATGTGTTGATGCTCTCTGCTGTGATAACACACTACTGGAAGGCAGCGAGGAGGACATTAGATCGTGTCTCGTTGATACAGGACACAGGTTCCCAAACAAGAGAGCCGAGTATATCCACAATACACAGCATCTTGCCTCCACAATAAAGGAGACAATCCAAGGTTTCAACAACAGCAAGGAAGCACGAGAATGGCTCGTGGAAAACATCAAAGGATTTGGCTGGAAAGAATCAAGTCACTACCTAAGAAACATCGGCTACTTCGACCTAGCTATCATAGATAGACACATCATCAATAACCTAGTAGAACACAAGATAATCGATCTAGACCCAAAAAAAGGACTCACAAAGAAACGATACTTAGCTGTAGAAAAAATACTAGACATAGTAGCTGATGAGCTTGACATGCACCCCGGAGAACTTGACCTATACATGTGGTACCGAAAAACCGGTAAAGTTCTGAAATAAACACACATTTAGGCGACACATCCCCAAATATCCAGTATGAAGGTCAAGATCAACGGCGAAACAGAGAATGTACTAGCTCTCTGGCGAGAAGGCCACATCGTCAAAATGGTAGACCAGCGAAAACTACCCCACAGCTTTGAAATAATAACACTAGAAAACCACAGAGAAACCGCCAAAGCGATAAAAACAATGGTAACACGAGGCGCAGGAGCCATCGGAAACGCAGCTGCTTTTGGAATGGCTCAAGCAGCACTAGAAGCCGAAAACAAACCACTAGATGAGTTTATAGAATACATCAACAATGCATCGGAAACCATAAGAAAAACACGTCCCACTGCCGCCAACTTGTTCAAAGCCGTTGATAAATGCCTTGAAGCGGGTGGATGGGGTAACGTCTCTGTACGTGTAGATGGTATCGTGAAAAGGGCTGATGAGATTTTAAAACAGGATATGAAAGCCTCTAAGGAGATCGCTATAGCTGGAAACAAGTTAATCGAGGATGGGTTCAAGATTCTAACACACTGTAACGCTGGAGCACTTGCCTATGTTGATCACGGAACTGCGCTTGCTCCTATACGAGAAGCTGTGAAAGAAGGAAAAGATGTCTTTGTGTGGGTTGATGAGACCAGACCAAGATGCCAGGGTGCAAGGATTACTGCTTGGGAACTGGAGCAAGAGGGTATTCCTTATGCTTTGATAGCCGATAACGCTGCTGGGCATTATATGCAGAAAGGAGAAGTCGATATGGTGATTGTTGGCGCGGATAGAATAGCTGTCAACGGTGACACAGCAAACAAGATCGGTACATACGAGAAAGCAGTAGTGGCTATGGAGAACAAGATACCTTTCTGGGTAGCCGCTCCGGGAATGACGTTTGACCTAGACATAACTTCAGGTGCAGAGATAGAGATTGAGGAACGAGAACCTGAAGAGGTTAGCATGATGTGGGGACAGGGGGAAGATGGTAAACCCACAAGAATCAGAATCGCAGCTGAGGGAACTAAGGTCCGAAATCCGGCCTTTGATGTAACTCCATACAAGTATCTAGATGGTTTCATTACTGAATACGGTTTGATTCAACGACCCTTCAATGAAGGAATAAGATGGGTGTTCGGACAACCCGGTTTACTCCCCTGGTTCAAATATCGTTGATTTTAATTCTCAACAACTGCTTCTAGTGGAGGCTCATACACATAAAGCCCAAGTAGTATAGGTCCATTAGATAGGTTTCCGAAAATAGGAATCTTGTTTATTCTCTCAGCTTCCATGATCTCACATACCTCTGTGAGGGTGGTATTGTATCTTACCCATATCAATGGCTCTGAAAATATTTCTCCAACAAGAACTGTGTGTGGGTCAAGTTTCTCATCAAAAACCCTCCTTTGAATGTCACCTGGTGTAATGATTCCAATTGGTTCATCCCCATCAGTCACAATCAAGGCATCGAGGTTAAAATACGACATAAGACTCTTTGCGGATGCAACCGATCTATTTTTCTGCACCTTCACAATGTCTTTTACCGCGATATTCTTAACCTCTACTGTCACTAAGCCCACCAAATCTAGAAAATGCATCTTTAATGTTATCCTTTGCGGAGCGTTAAGAAGGACTAAAAATATAGAGTTATCATATAGGTGATTATTTGGCTAAGTTCGGCTAACCAAATCGCTTAAATTAATGTATGATATGAGGATGTGTTGTCCCGCCCGCCCTAGCTCAATGGCAGAGCATCCGGCTGTAGTCATCGCCCTGCGGGGCAGTGGCAATCAGGCCATGAGCAGACACCGGAGGGTTGCAGGTTCAACTCCTGCGGGCGGGACCATTCTCAAAATGTCATCGGGTTTTATGGTGGAACATCAGTATCTTCTTTGAGTTGTCCCTTGGTGGTCTGAAGATAGTGAATAGGTCAAGTCTATTTTGTTCTTTGAGTCGGTCATATATTTGGACCCAAGCACAGTCTTCTTCATAGTTACCGACCTCGCACTTTCCATTTACTTGTCCGCCACAAGGACCATTAAGAAGCCCTTTGGAGCATCTGGTTATGGGACATATGCCTCCTGTCTCATCTAGTATGCATTCTCCACATGCCTTGCATCTGTCATGGAATATGCCTAGACGTTCTGTTTCGCCAATAAATAGCGTGTCGCTAGCTGGAAGAACCACCTTATTAGCATAGTCTCCGATTGTCTGAACGCCTACACCACAAGACATTACAAGTATTGCGTCAGCTTCCTCGATCTCCTTCTTGTACTGGCGAAGGTCTCTCTTGTTTATCCTTATGTCACATGGATCTTCTACGACCTTAGTGCCTATTACCCTGTCTCCAAGTCTTTCCGCCATTTCTTGTACTTGCTCTTCTCCTCCAGTCATACACGAGGTTGAGCATGTTCCACATCCTACTATGAAGAGTTTGGGGAAGGGTTTGATCATCTCGTCGATTTCTTCCATTGGTTTCTTTTTTGTTATTATCATTCATATCACCTCAGAAATGCTCCAATAATGGGTCAAATATCCGCTCATAGAGAACTGCCATAACGTGGATACCTGCAGCGCTCGTGGTCTTTTTTATCTCATCGATAAAAGGTCCAAAGAATTCAATGTTGACCTCATCATACTTTTCATGCCGTTTCTTCTTATCTGGCTCATCCTTGGCTTTCTTCATCGCAGCCATTAGCTCAGGTGGGACCGAGACTCCTGGTATGTATTTGTCAAAAAAGTCCGCTATGCCATACCCCTTGAGTGGGAAGATGCCGATCAAAACCGGACACTTGTATTTCTCGACTTCTTTCAGGAATGTCTTTGTCTTTTCGATATCAAACATTGTCTGAGTTTGGATGAAGTCTGCGCCTAGTTTGGTTTTACGTCCAATCTTTAACACTTCAGGCATCAATGGATCAGCATTCGGGTTACCAGCAATTCCAACATTGATCTCGACCTTGCCGTGAATCTCATTACCCGCTAAATCCTGTCTCTTATACACATCTGACGCTGCCGACGAATTAGACGGTGTAGATCTCGGTGGTCGCCGTATCATT
>CALGBN010000249.1 GCA_937877765.1 Candidatus Bathyarchaeota archaeon
TCTCAAGCCTTCTCTATCCCAGTGGATGCACTGGGATAGAGAAGGCTTGAGATGTATCTTGATCTTTGTGTTGGTTCGTTACTCGGATATGGAGGTGTATGAGGGCTTCAAGAAGAATTATATCTGCAACCAGATATAACCTAGTGGAACACAGAAAAATTCCATCCTACAAATGAACGCCGCCAAATAATCTATGTCTCCTAATACGTCCCAAGCTAATGTGACCGCCACGGGGGTGATTATTGATATAATAAGTAATAGAGTGGGTATCGGATTAGTGTATTTTTTTTATCTTTCTCACCTCCTATTAGTTTTGGAAAATAATGACATATTCCCTTTAAGGGAAAAATGGGTCTTGTCTCAGATATTTAATGTCAACGATGATATTAGTTTCAACTGACTCTGCATAAAATATGAAGATATATGAGTTATGTAAGTCCATCGTAGTATTGAAACTGGGATTCGGGTGTTGGTTAAAAAAGAAATATCCGTTTCTGTATACCCATAAGCTGCGGAGTTCGCCTTCACTTCTTTGATGTAACTGTATTTGGCACGTTGTATTTTGAGGAGCAATAACATCCATCGTAACAGTGTGTATGCCAAAGAAATCACCGCTTTTCTTTTCAACATACATTCCGTATACATCATCATATTCGGAGTCATGGAAGTCGATATCCCAGTGATAAGTATGGGGGAACATTAGATAACTACGAAACCCAAGTATACCCACCAGAACAGCTAATGAGACTAGGGCATATGTTATCCATCGTTCAGGTATGTCTTTATCTGGTATTAAGTTTATAGCAGAGTCAATACCAGGGCACCAACCAAGGTATCTTAGAGTAACTTCACGAAAGTTAATCAACCAAACACTCCCATCTTTAGATTAAAGTTAATATATCAATTTTCCACATTTAATCACAACATGTAAAGCATTTAAACTTTACTAAATGTTGTTGGCAGGTCTTTTTTCACTTCTTTTTTAGGTAAGTATGTATAGTCTTGACCTTGCTGTTTTAAGTCTCAGATTTTTTTTGATTTTCATCGCTTTATAGTAAATGTTTGAATCTTTTTGGGCTTTCACTCTTTTTGGCTTGGTGTAAACTCATTAGGGGTTCTAGGTTTTTATCAAATTGTACAAAGGATGAGGCTGCGTAAACATATTGACAAACAGAATGCCTATCACATTAACAATAACCTGATTAAGATAGCCATTCAAAACGATTCTCATGTAACAATGATATTCGTCGATGAATGGAGCTTGTTCTGCATTTTCTTGAACCTGTTCTGAGATAAAGCTATGAAAACAAGACAACTTGAAGATAACAAGTAATAGAACCCACTACCACCGCTTCATATCACTTCTTCTCTCCGCCCGCCCCCACAACCTCACCGCATCACCGTTAAGATAACCACCCGGCCTCCCTACTCTACTCTGAGACAACCGCTCAGCCAAACCAACAGCAGCCTCACAAACACCATCGTCTACATCTCTATCATTCGCCAAAACAAGCAAACCCATCAACACCAACTCAAGCTCCTCACCACTCAACCTGTACCGCTTAGACTCCTTCAAAACACCACCACCAATTACACGTACCTCGCCAAAGGCCTCATCCTGCCAAGCAAACCAACCCAACCACGCCTACTATAATGAACAGCCATATCCACCTTCCTCCACGAGAAAAAATCAACAAGATCAAGCACCTGAAACCCATAATCCGAAACAAGCTGCGACGCCCTCCAACCCCGGAAAGCATGAGGCCAACAACCAACCCCAGTCACCTCCTCCAAACGCTGAGTCAACTTATACGCCCAAGCCCGAGACAAAGGCCTACCAACACTACGAGGAGACTTAAAAAGAAGACCAGTATGCCTCTCAACCCAGTTCCTCAGAATAGACGCCGGCGGCTCACATAGCAAAATAGGGAAAGGCCTACGCACCGCCTCAACAGACACAGTCTCCCAGCCACCACCGGGCTTCACCCCCAGCTTCAGGTACCGCTTAGACAAAGGCATATCCCGGACCACCAACACACCAGGCTCCTCCTCAACCGAAAACATATCCCTGTCTCTTATACACATCTCCGAGCCCACGAGACCTCTCTACATCTCGTATGCCGTCTTCTGCTTGAAA
>CALGBN010000250.1 GCA_937877765.1 Candidatus Bathyarchaeota archaeon
CCTCCGTGGTGGTGTCTTGGGTGTGCTCCAGTTTCCGTATTTTTGGTGTCCTGAGTATTGTCTCGGTGAGTTCTCTGGCGCGTCTGGGTGTTAATGGTTTTTCGAGTCTCCTGGGGCTGGTTATGACTGCGTAGAACTCGTGGATGGACTGGAGGGCTATGCATGCCTCGTTTTCGTCGTCTACGGCCTGGGTTATGAGTCTGGTTGCGGCGGCGTTGTGGGGTGAGTCTCTGTTGTATGCGTGGATGAGTATGTTTGTGTCAAGGAGTATCCTCATATATCTCCCGCCGTGTGAGGGTGCCCTTTATTTTTCCGAGGCTTGGCGGTGACTTGAGGGTTTCTAGTAGGCGTTGGGTTGCCTCGTCTCTTTCGGCTACCTTTATTCGGGCCTCGTTCTGGCTGGTTACCTCTATGGTTACACGGTCTCCGTTTCTCAGCCCCATCTTCTCTTTTACTTCGCGGGGGATGTATATCTTGTCGTTGTGGTACCTTGTATCCTTCAAACCGGTCAGTTACCCAAAAGGTTGGGTAATCGATATGGATTGCGGAAAAAGGGGATTAGGCTCGTCTTTGTTGTTATCGACCAAAGTATACCGTTTTACGGTATATTATGATCAATTTAGGAAAAAGTCGGAGATTCTTCCCCATGTTTCATAGATAGCTCTGAACTTTTATGGGAGCAAACTTGTTTCGTTATTTTTTTGGGTGATCTCCTCGATTATTTGAAACAGCCTCTTGATGCTCTCGGCACCATCTTTGAGGTCGCTTATCTGGATTCGGATTTCGCGGCTCAGGAGCTTCGTCTTGGTCACATTGTCTACCTCGTCTTCTGCTAGCTCGGAGACTGTGTAGTGGGCCAGCGCCTCTATATGTTATCTGATATCTTGTGAGTATCTCTGCTGTCGCGTACTGCCTCACCGCCGCGAACACGCGCTCCCTGGACGCCTCCAGGCCGCTGAGACCCTCCATTGGGATTCCCGGGGCATCCTGAACGTGGGTAACAACAGCGGTTAGATGAAGTTTCTGAGAGAATTATATAACTGGATATATTTTCAAATTAAATCATTAAAACCTACGTGGATAGCCTGAGCGAGGGAGAAAACTAGGATTGGATTTTTTCGACCAACTTTTTAATCATGATTTCAACGTTTGCCAAGGTGTCCTTCACGCTGTCCCGGTTCAGGCTGCGATGCACAAGGTTGAAGGAGTAGACCTTATCCGCTCTTCTTACGAAGGGCTCCAGCCTTACGTCGATCCATTCTGGGCTGTTTGGTAGGGTTCCCTTGCTTGCGTATCGGAGGGTGAACAGTGAGACGGGTTTGCCCAGCATATC
>CALGBN010000251.1 GCA_937877765.1 Candidatus Bathyarchaeota archaeon
CAGTAGCACCGCAACGATTCACGCCAAGTTCAATTATTATGGCAAGACTGCACACGCAGCGGCTAACCCAGAGCAAGGACGAAGTGCCTTGGACGCTGTTGAATTAATGAATATTGGTGTAAATTATCTCAGAGAGCATATTATCGAGAAAGCCCGCATCCACTATGTTATTGAGGAAGGTGGTAGACAACCAAACGTTGTTCCTGATTATGCACGTAGTTGGTATTACGTGAGAGCACCTGAGATAGACCAGTTGGAACACATTTACAACCGTGTCGTGAAGATCGCTAAAGGAGCAGCGCTCATGACAGAGACAAAGCTTGAGATAGAGATGGATAGAGGCAGCTACAACAAGATACCAAACAAGGTACTCAGCCAAGTAGTCACAGCCAATATGCGAAAGATCGGAGCACCAAAATACACAAAGGAGGAGCTTGATTTCGCTGCAGAGATAGCTAAAACATTCCCCAAGGAAAACAAGCTAGAATCTCTAAGAAAATCAAAGATACCAAACTTTGAGAAATACGCTGATGTTAACCTCGTCAATGATATTCTCGATCCATGGGATGACGGAGAGGTAAGCCCGGGTAGCACTGATGTGAGTCATGTTAGCTGGAAGACGCCAACAATGGAGTTTGGTACGGCATGCAACATTTTAGGTGCCCCCGGTCACAGTTGGCAATTCGTAGCAGCCTCAGGCAGTAGTATAGGGCACAAGAGTCTACTTTTCGCAGCAAAGACTATGACTGGTTCAGCTCTCGATCTCATCACTAACCCTAAACTCATCGAAGAGGCGAAGGAAGAACACAAACGTAGAATGCGGGGAAACAAGTATATCCCAGACACAGAGCGTAGACCACCACTCGAATTAGCGAAGCAGACAGCCGAGAAACTCAGTCAAAAAGCTTGAAACAGCTAATTATTTTTTTATAAAAAAGGGGGATTAATCCCCTAATTGGATTTGAGTACAGGCATCTCTATGGCTGTCGGGTACTCAGTTGTTCTCCAGACACGTTGTGTTGCCTTTACGTAGCTCTCTGGTGGAGCAGACATGATGTTTGGTACGAAGGTCTGGGGGTTACGGTCGTACAGTGGGAACCAGCTTGACTGTACCTGTACCATGACCCTGTGACCCGGCTGGAAAGTATGAGACACGTGGGGCAACGGGATACGGTACTCCAACACCTTACCTGATTCAATTGGCTTAGCTACAGCGTAGTCCTCACGATACCTACCACGAAGTATATCCGCTGAAAGCATCATCTGGAAGCAACCCAGCTTAGGGTTGACTGGCACCTCATCAGGATAGACATCAATTATCTTCACAACCCAATCAGAGTCACTGCCACTAGTCGAGGCAAAGAGTTTCGCGACTGGTTGACCTGCTACTCGTAATGGTTCCTCAAGAGGATCTGTTGACCAGACTAGTACGTCTGTGCGTGTGGCTGTGTGTCGTTGGTCGTCTACAAGCCATTCACCCCATGTTGAGCCATCCGCTCCGCTGGGTATTGTTGGTCTTTGTCTGTAGGGTACGGGTTTGGCTGGGTCTGATACGTACTCATCGTAGGCTTCTTTGGCTTTTGGTGCCGTGAAGCCGAGTTTTCCATCCGGCTGCGTGTAGAGGCTACGTGTCTCTGTCATTGCTTTGTTTTGTTTAGGTGGCCAGTCCGAGTAGCTTTGCCAGATATTTGTCCCTGTCTCGTATGCGAGTACTCGTGGAGTATCAGGCTCCGGAGCATCCAGTAGATAATGATCTAGGAATGGCTGCATTATATTACGTCTAAACCATGCTCCAGTGTCGCCTATGTACTGCATTGGCCCGAGGCTGCGTGCCTCGCGGCGGCTCTGCCCATGGTTCCATGGTCCTAGTACGAAGTGTATTTTTGTTCCATCTGGGTCTTTTGGTGATAGTGCTTTCCAGAGGGCTGGTGAGCCGTAGATGTCTTCTTGGTCGAAGAGGCCTCCTACGATGAGCATTGGTACCTTGAGTGGGTGCTCTGCAAGTATCTTGTCTACTGCTTGTTGCTGCCAGAAGCTGTCATAGGCTGTGTGTTCTTTGATCTTCTTCCAGAAGCCTAGGTTCTCAATTCCTCGTGATGCTACCATGCTAGCTGCGTTACCTGCGCGTAGGTACTCATCATATGTATCGTAGCAGCCGCTCCACCATTTTTTCTCGTTTTTACGTGTGGCTTCTTGATTGTATGTATACGGTAGTGTGCCTTCTTGGCGGAAGGCGCCCATGTGGAACCAGTCATCCCCCATCCAGCCATCCACCATGGCAGCAAATGGAACAACGGCTTTGAGAGCCGGATGTGGGTTTATTGTGCTCATTAGTGTAGTAAAGCCCTCGTAGCTGCCGCCCATGGCTCCTACTCTGCCATTGGACTCTGAGATGTTTTTCACAAGCCACTCGATGGTGTCATAGGTGTCTGTTGAGTGATCAGTGCCTGTCTGGTTCAGTGGACCAGTTAGGGGTTTGTTCATCATGTATCCACCTTCTGAGCCGTATTTTCCGCGTACATCTTGGTAAACTATGATGTATCCTGCTTCTACTGTTGTGTCGTTCATTTGGGGTACGACCATAGAGAGGTGTTTGCTGTTGAAGCGGAGGGTTCGTCCTGCGGCGTTGTATGGTGTTCTTGTTAAGATTATGGGTGCGTTGTGTGCGTTTTTTGGGGTGAGTATTATTGTTTTGAGTTTTACTCCGTCGCGCATAGGTATCATTTCTTCGCGGCGGGTGTAGTCGAAGTCGTCTGTTTTTTGGGTAAAGTTTTCTGGTGTTTCGCTGTTTATGTTATCTATTTCATCTTTTTTTGGGTTTGACAAAATGTTTCAATAATGGATGATGTTTTTAGGTAAATAATACTTCTCAGACGAGCAAACTACTGGGTTCACCTAGTTGGTAGTTTATTGTATTTTACACATCAGAGAGATATTCGGATATTCGGTCTAACCCGGCTTTGAGCACGTTTTTATCTCCACCATAACCAATTCTGATATGATCAGGGTACTCGAAGCAGTCACCGGGCACAAGGAATGTATCTTTTTCATGGATTAGGTCCAAAAGCTCCTAGATGACTGGATCAACAATGAGCCATATATGGCTCATTGTTGATCCAGTCATCTAGGAGCTTGTGGTTTTCCCTGATTATCCGGTTGTTTCTCTCGAAAATATGAGACAAATACGGCATTGCTAGAGCTGCTAGTTCCTCGCTGAGCATGCTTTTGCTGATGGTGGTATAGTCTCTGCGTAGCTTGCACTGGTGAATTACCTCGCTGTTTGATGTGATCCAGCCTAGCCTCAAACCTGTGAGGCTGATGGGTTTACTGAATGTTCCAACTGCGATGCCTTTATCGTATATATCCACGATTGATGGTGTGTGGTCATCGGGGTTGATGTAGAGTCCTCGATAAGCCTCATCACTGTGAACATAAGCATCGACATCCTCCGCTATCTCACATATCGCCCTCAGAGTATGTTCGTTTATCAGACTACCGCATGGATTGTTCGGATTATTGAGCACAATCATCTTGGTCTTCCGGTCAACAAGCTCAGTCAGTTCATCTAGATCAGGAAGCCAATTCATCTCAGGTTTCAGTCTGAGTAGTTTTACATCAGCCATGAAGCCCTTGGGTACACTGAATAACTGCTGGTATGTGGGGAAAACGCTTACAACTGTATCTCCGGGCTCGATGAGACTGTAGAAGCTGTTAAAGTTCGCCTCTATAGCTCCACCGGTTATTAGAATATCTTCGTGTTTGACATTCTTGTAGAGTGTGGCTAATCCACGCCTTAATTCATCATAGCCCTCTATGTGACCGTAGGTTAGCTGTGTGTCTTGGTATTCCTTGAAGAAGTCTGGTCTATTCACGAATTCTAAGTATTCTCGTAGGGTGAATGGTTTGACACACGTCTCTGCTAGGTTAAGCTCAACATCTGTCTCGTAGGTGTTCATCCATCGCTCAACGAGGAACTCATCAACCTTCATACCAAGAAATACGGTTTGAACCGTATAACAGTATATTTGTTAAAAACCGGAAAAAGTAGTGCTCAGAGTAATCACAGACAACTGTGCCATATAAATTCCTATATCTTCTCAAACCTCATTATCTCTATGTCAAGCTACCATATGCGCCGCAAAGACAAACAAATCACAGAACACAATGAAATAGTGAAACCACTCAAACGAGCATAATACATCACCCTATCCTTATGCATTGAAAACAATCCATACATAGCCACCCTCAGCCACGGATATGACGAAGAAAACAACTGCATCTACTTCCACAGTGCAAGAGAAGGCAAGAAAATAGACATACTCAAAGAGAACCCCGAGGTGTGGGGTCAAGCATTAATTGATGCGATTTATCAGCACGGAAGCTGCGACCATCTGTATCATACTACTCAGTTCAATGGAACCGTCACATTCATAGACGATATGGCTGAGAAGAAACACGCTTTGAAAACCGTGATAAGGTAACTTG
>CALGBN010000252.1 GCA_937877765.1 Candidatus Bathyarchaeota archaeon
GTTTCTCGGGTAGCATCGCGTCTAACACTGGCTGTGCGCTGCTGATGTGTTTCCCGGATTTATGTGCCAGCTTGACGAGAAAATCGTTCAGTGTTTGTGTGCTTTGGAACGTGATGTTTGTTGGGATGCTCTCATATTTTCTATGCCATATGAAAATTGGGACATCTAGGCCGTTGCAGCTTATGTCCTCTATCCAGGGGTCCTCCATGATTGTTTGAAGAGGGCCATATCCTGTGAGGTCTCGGACTACATAGTAGAATATGCTGTCCCATTGTTCGATTGTGAATTTGCCGAGGCTTTTGTGATATTTCTCGGCGATGATCTCGGCTTGTTCATAGACGTAGTCTTTGGGGTCTATGTGTTCGCCTGTTGGTGATGTGAATTCTTTGCTTAGGATTCTGACGATTTTCTGGTATGTATCGTGTTGTTCTTCGTTTAGTTCTGTTTCCTCTACAAAGTAGTGTAATCCTTCACCGAGCTCTGATGAGGTTACGATCTTTACTTTGGAGTTTGGTTCGTTTACCCAGTAATCGTCTATAATTGTGTATTCCGGTTTGACTTTTTTTGTATGTACTTTTTCTATCTCGTCTTCTTCTGTTTTCTTATTGCTTTTGCCTTTTAACCATTCTACGAGACTCATTTGTCAAACCCCTGGAAATATTGAAAATAAAAAGAGGAAGGAGTTATGCTTAAGGCAGCTTGATTAACTTGATGTAATCCATACCGCCTGCGCTGTGTAGCTTAACGTTGACAGTTGTACCTGCACTCAGATTTGATAATCCTTCTACAGTGCATGGATTATCAATGAATATCTGAATTTGAGCGTCTTCACCGGATTCAAGTGGTACACCTGTTGCTTCAGCGAAATCTACGCCCCAAGCCCCAGCATCTAGAGTTAGTGCGGTCGCACCGTAATCAGCGCTATCACATGGTAGATCATTTAAGAAAACCATTTCAATGTTAGAACTTGCTGATCCAGTATTCTTAACAACCATAGTTATCACCCACAGATCATTTACAGTGTCATATGTTGCGTATCCTGTTTGGATTTCTACTTTTTCGAACTGTGTGTACTGACTGCTGATGCCTCCCATCCAGTAGGATACTCCTACTGCGACGGTGATTGCTACTGCTACTAGGATGACCGTGGCTATTACTGGGCTCACAGCTTTACGGTTCTGAGGATTCATTCTCACTCTTAACCTCCTTAACAGCCA
>CALGBN010000253.1 GCA_937877765.1 Candidatus Bathyarchaeota archaeon
GAGATGTAGAGAGGTCTCGTGGGCTCGGAGATGTGTATAAGAGACAGGCTGAAAGGCATATCCTCCTGTGGAACAAGCATGCCGATGACGCCTTTCTGTCCGTGCCTTGATACGAATTTGTCGCCTAGCTCGGGGATCCTGTTGCTTCTTACCTTGACTTTTACGAGTTGGCTTCCCTCGATGTCCTTTGTGATGAATACGCTGTCTACGACGCCTACCTCGTTGGGTCTGACGCCGACACTTGTGTCACGGAGCTGTGGTCCTCTGACCTCCAAGCCACGGTATTCTTCCATGAATCTGGGTGGGCTTGTTTTCCCGATGAGGATATCTCCGCCTTTAACTTCTCCTTCGCTGGCAATGAGCCCGTCTGACTCTAGTTGCCTATAGGCGTCAGCTCCATGGTATCCCCTGATGCCTGCTTCTGGGATGGTTAACCTGTCTTTGCTTCCACCGAGGTATTGTTTGCACTCGGCTTTGTAGATTCTGAAGAAGCTGCTGTTACCCAAGCCACGCTGTACAGCCGACTTGTTGAAGATGATAGCGTCCTCCATGTTGTATCCGATGCAGCTTAGAATAGCGATAACGAAGTTCTGACCTGCTGGACGCTCATTATAACCGATGACATCCATTGGCTTGGTCGCTACCAGTGGCTTCTGCGGATAGTGCAGTAGGTGTCCTCGGGTGTCTGTCCTGTCACGGTAGTTTAGTACATAGACGCCGGGTGCCTGTTTTGCCATGGCTGCTTGATATGTGTTACGTGGTGACTGGTTGTGTTCCGCGTATGGGATGATTGCTGACCCTACTCCGAGGATCGTGTATGGGCATACCTCTACGTGACTGTGTTCTGTTGTTAATGCTTCTTGGTCTATTGCGATGTACGCGTTTTCCTCTTCATCTGCGTCTAGGTACTCTATGATTCCTTCCCTGACGAGGTCACTCCAAGCCCATCTGTCTTGTCTGATGTTACGGATGTACCGTTGTTTGAGTAGGGGTTTACCGTCTTCACAAACTATGAGAGGTCTCCTGATTCTTCCTTCATCACAGTTGACGTATATCTCGTTATAGTTTTTGTAGAAGACGATGTTTGCTTCTCCGCTGATCTCGCCTTTGCGACGCATCTCCCTGAACGTGTTTGTTAGTATATCGGGTGATGTAGTGTATCCGAGAAGGTACCCTTCTACGAATATCTTTGTTCCAGTGTGTCTGAGCTGTTCATCAACGTCCTTGCTCCGGGTAACACCCATGAACTCTAAGGTACGCTTGATCTTCTCGGCGTCTGTTCCGACGCTTACGCTGCTCATTAACGCGAGGTTCTTTACTAGACCACAGTTTGCGCCTTCGGGGGTCTCGTTTGGACAGAGTCTTCCCCAGTGGGTGCTGTGGAGGTCTCGTGCCTCGAAGTTGGGCTGTGATCTGCTGAGAGGACTTTGAAGTCGTCTTAGGTGAGAAAGTGTGGATAATGTATTAGTTCTGTCGAGGAGCTGTGTCATCCCAACCCTGCCCCTTCTCCAGTTTCCAGTCGCCAGTGCATGCTGGATACGGCTTGTAATAATGCCGGGCCTGACGGCTGCGCTGATGAGTACACCTTTACGCCTTGTACTCATCCTGCGGAACTGGTACCTCATGTCCCTGTAGAGGCTCCAGAAGGAGGACCTGAATAACTCTGCAAGGAGTGGTCCGGCTAACTTGATCCTCTTGTTTCTGAGGTGGTCTTTGTCGTCCTCTTGGCGTAAGCCTAGTTTTAGCTCGATGATCCTTGAAGCCATCTCCCCTAGGAAGACAGCCTTGTCAAACCTGTCCTCTGGCTCTCTGCCGATATGTGGAAGAAGGTTTCTGTCTAGGATGGTTTCTGCTCTTTTGATTCTAAAGTCCTTGACTTGTCCAAAGGCGACCCTGTTTCCGATGAATAGCACCGAGTCTTCTATTGTTTGAACCGCTGCGCCTTCTCTGAAGCTAGGCTCAAGCTCGTTGAGTATGTCAGGGTCAAGGCTAACCATCTCGGCTACCTCACGGTCTGTCTCAACACCGAGTGCCCTCATCAGTACAACTAGTGGCACTGGTACTGGGACGCCGGGTATGGTTACGCTCATCTCGCCGTTTGCCTTGAGGCTTGCCTCAATTCTGGCTCTGAAGCCTACTGTTGTACTGAAGACTTTACCCTTGTAGACAGGGCGTGCGCCTCTGTTGTCAGTCTCAACCAGAACACGGTTGGGAGCTAGGTCTTCTAGGCGGACGATGCCTCGCTCA
>CALGBN010000254.1 GCA_937877765.1 Candidatus Bathyarchaeota archaeon
CAGATCGCAAAGATCAGGGAAGCTATTAGCGTCTACAACGTGACAGGCGACTCGGATATTCTGGTAATCGCCAAGTTCAAGACAAGGCAAGACCTCAGTGATTTCACCAAAACGTTACTGAAGATGCCTCACGTGGTGCGTACCAAGACTCATGTGGTGCTGAACACGCTGAAGGAAGACCCTACTCTTCTCCCATAGCCTGTTTTCCTAGTTCTATTCCTCTTCTTAGCGCCTTTATGTTTAGTTCGGTGTATCGTGAGAACCGTTGTTTGATGGATTCAATCAGTGATTCTTCGCTAACTGCCTTTGTAACAGCCTGCGCTGCACCTAGCATCACCATATTAGCGGCTAATCTGTTGCCCAGTGTTTCGGCTTCACGCACTGATGGTATATTGTAGTAGGTTACGTCCTCTAGTAGCTCATTTTCGGGTACATGCACTAGGTCTTCTTCGAGGATGACTACGGTTCCGGGTTTCACCATCTTTTTGAACTGGTTATATGCGTCGATGCTCATGGCGATGAAACAGTTAAGCTTGGATAACTTGGGGTAGTCAATGGAAACGTCACTGATGATGACATCGCTGCGGCAAGCCCCACCTCGTGCCTCTGGACCATAGCTCTGAGTCATCAAAGCATACTTCTCATCATGGATGCTAGCTGCCTGTGCGAGAACATAACCGAAGGTTATTACACCTTGTCCTCCGAACCCGGCTACCCTGATCTCGGCTTTCACTCAGTTGACCTCCGTGTAAGCTGATCAAGTACATCAGCGTAAGTTGGTTTCTCAATGTCTACAAAGTCACCGATGATAACCTCCTTCCCGGGCTCGATGGTTGCCTCGGTTGGGTGTACTTTGCGTATCTTGCATGTGTCTCTGAGATCGCGCATCATATCAATGGGTGACATCTTGTTCAGTCGCCCATAACCTGTTGTGCATGGGCTCAAAACCTCAATGAAGCTAAAACCATTCTTCGTGAGTCCTTTCTTGATGCTGTTTTTCAACTGGTTAACATGGAATACGGTCCAGCGGCTTACCATGGTGGCTCCTGCTGATGAGACCAGTGAGACTAGGTTGAATGGGTTCTCAATATTACCATAAGGACTGGTGGGTGTTCGCATGTCTCTGGGTGTGGTTGGTCCGTACTGGGCGCCCGTCATTCCGTAGTTGAAGTTGTTGCTGCAGATGACCAGCATGTTGATGTTACGTCTAGCAGCGTGTATCAGGTGGTTTCCGCCAATGGCGAAAAGATCACCGTCTCCGCTTATGACTACTGGTTTGATATCGGTGTTACTTGTACTGATTCCTGTTGCGAAGGGAAGAGCCCTGCCATGGGTTGTGTGGAATGCATCGGTGTTTACATAACCGGATGCCCTACCAGCGCATCCTATACCAGACACAGTGACAATCTTGTCCAAGTCGTATTCCAGCTCATAGAGAGCCTGAACATAGCTCTTCAATATGATTCCCAAGCCACAGCCAGCACACCAGATATGAGGCAAACGGTCCATACGCAGGTAATCCTCTAAATAATAGTCTATTTGCTCGGTCACTTTGCTAGCCTCCTAATCCTTTCAAGTATCTCATCTGGGCTTGGCGGGTTTTCCCCAAGCTTAGGGATAAACTCCACTGGAGTTGGCTTGACGCTGCGCTCCACTTCCCTGACTAGTTGACCATAATTCATCTCGGGAACCACGACGCCTTTCACGTTATCGGCTAATTCCTCTATCTTCCAGTCTGGGAATGGCCAGAGGGTTATGAGCCTGAGTAACCCTGCTTTGATTCCTTCCCTGCGCGCCATCTGTACCGCGGAGGCTGCTGAACGAGCCGTCACACCATAAGTTACCACAAGTACATCACAGTCCTCTGTCATGGTTTCCTCGGTCATGTTGATCTTTTTCTTGTTTCGTCTAATCTTATCACATAGGCGTCTCACGAGTTTATCCTGTGTCTCGACGCTCATGTCAGGGTAACCCATCTCGTTATGAGTGAGTCCGGTGCTGTAGAACCTGTATCCTTCCCCGAAGCACGCCATAGGAGGCACCATGGATTCATCTGCCTCGTAGGGCTTGTAGTCCGGCGGGAATACCTGAGGCTTCTTTCTGTTGACGATCTCTATCTCATCAGCCGCTGGTATCTCCAGCTTCTCAAACATATGTCCAATATTCGCATCAGACAGTAAGAAAACTGGGGTACGATACTCCTCAGATAGGTTAAACGCGTGAACAGTGAGATCAAAACACTCCTGCACCGACTGAGGGGCCAATGCAATTATCTCAACATCCCCGTGAGCACCCCAACGACACTGCATAACATCAGCCTGAGCACCCATCGTAGGCTGACCAGTGCTTGGTCCACCACGCATGACGTTTACTATGACGCATGGGACTTCAGTCATGACGGCTAGTCCGATGTTCTCCAGCATCAAACTGATACCGGGTCCGCTTGTGGCAGTCATGGCTTTCATTCCCGAGAAGCTTGCACCGATTACTGAGGCTATAGCACCTATCTCATCCTCGAATTGTACGAATCTGCGTCCTAGCTGGGGGAACCTTGAAGCTATGTGTTCTGATATCTCGGTAGCAGGTGTGATGGGGTATGCTGCGAAGTAGCCGCAGCCTGCTGCTATGGCGCCTTCTGCGCATGCCCAGTCACCGTGTACAAAGTGTTTACCGGTGGGTATTGTTTCACTCATCAGGGTTTTCCTCCATTGTTATGGCGAAGTCTGGGCAGAGCATGACGCAGAGTCCGCATGAAATGCATTCATCGCCTCTAACTATCTCGGGTAATGTTACACCTTTCTCGTTGAGTTCAGTTGATCTCTCGAAGACGTTTTTTGGGCAGAACTCGATACAGTAGCCGCAGCCTTTGCAGAGGGATTTGATTATTTTTACCTTGTTTTTAGGCAAAGGGAACAACCTTCAACTGTAATTGTTGGCACCGGAGCAGATTAAAGAGTTATCATTTGAGCAAAAACCCGGAAGCTTATAAATGACATTCTAGCAAACGGTTAACCATTAAAGGGATTTTTACTCACATGGACACAAAAAAGGCTTATCTTTAATCAACCTTAAATACTATCCTCATCCATGAAAAGCTCCATCATCTCCTTTTTCTCCAGTGTAATGTTCCCATACACTATGCCTATGACGCCTGAGTAGAGAAGCTTCTTCTTTACCTGTTTGAACTCCTCGGGGGTCATCAGTTCAGCCTCCACAAGCCGTGCCTGTACGCTATCTTGAGTGATATGTTCATGCTGGCTCTGGCATATAATGCGTAGAAACGCTAACTCCTTCTCGTTATAAGCCAATCCAGCCACCAAATGATCAAGCAATCGGGGGGATAAAGAACTTATCCTAACACTAAACACAGCCAATACTAGGTTTGAAAATAATATAGACTAAAACAACAAGGTTTTAGTCCGTGGTAACTTGAACCAGGGATTCTAAACGGTCATAGTAACCAAGGACTTCACGCCCTTTGGCGGTGATGGAGTATTTTTTATTCCTTTCCGAGAGATAATCCTCGTCAACGTAGCCTTTGTCTACTAGAAGATCCAATGTGCCCCTCAATGAGTTCCAGCTAAGATTAGACGCGTACATGATTCTCGTTGGCCTTTTTTCTCCCTCACCTATGACCGTTAAGACATCAATGGCAATCTGAAAGCTTGATCTACGTGGGCTCAATGTCAAAAAAGGACTCTGGTTTTTCTTATTAAGGGATTATTCTCTACTAACCCAGATTCTAAATACATAGATAAAATGGGGTTTAGTACCCCAGAAAAGGCCTTACATCTGCTCCTTGAGGAGCCCACCCAGTATCTTGATGCCTTCAACGATGTCATCAATGCTTGGGTGGCTATAGTTTAGCCGGATGTGGTTATGGGTCTCGGTGGTATAGAAGTTGCTTCCCGGTATGTAGGCGACTCCACGGTTCACAGCCTCCATCAACAGCTCTGTAG
>CALGBN010000255.1 GCA_937877765.1 Candidatus Bathyarchaeota archaeon
AAGCAGAAGACGGCATACGAGATGTAGAGAGGTCTCGTGGGCTCGGAGATGTGTATAAGAGACAGTTCCATGACTGCCTTTATCGTGGCTAGGGTTGTTAGGCATATCGTTACGATTATGAAAGCTCCACTGGCTGCCATCATTAACAGCGGAGACTGCTGCGTCTCCGCCAAGGCTATCGCCACAACGTTACCCACCCAGATCAGACCCGTTAAGCGGACCGTCTTCGTGGATAGCCTGAACTTCTTTAGGAAGCCGAGCAACAAGACCCACGGCAATACGTATACGACGGCTATGAGCGAACTTGCCACTAAGCCAGCCATCACTACTCCCAACTCTGGACTGAAGCCGAAGAAAGAGAAAACCAGATAACTTAAGCGCAGCACGCCTATTAGTGGGTATAGAACCACCTTCATCGCCTTTCTCAAGACCCCGTTATCTGAAATGGTTGATGCGACGCCGGGGCTGAAGGAATAGTAGAACCCGTTGAAGACCGTCATAAAACTGCTGCCTGCAAAGGTGCTGAGCACGGTGTTGTCTCTGAATCCCCTCAAAAACTGTACTTGCGGGCTTAACTCTGACCCATAGGTTGCTGTAGCTATGAAGCAACCCGACTTCTTTACCGTGAAAGAGGCGGATAAGCTGGATGCACCTTCGTGTGTAGAGTCTCCAGCCCATGAGGCGGATACGCTCCATGAGCCGGCTGCGTCAGGTTCGTAGGCGTCGCTATATGAGCCGCCTGAGCCAGACGTGACAGTCCTCGTGAATGTCGTTGCATCAGGTTTCTTGTAGGTTAAAGTTAATGTTGCACCGGGGACCGTGGGACTAGTGGAGCCTGAGACGGTGACAGAACCGCCTTTGGTGACCTCAGACGGGGAGACAGAACACGCGATGGTCGTTGAAATCTTGGTTACTGTGACTGGCACAACAACACTGGAAGCTCCGCTGTATGAACCGTCCCCCTCCCATGAAGCCATGACCTGATACGATCCGGGTGATGGAGGCGTCCACGAGTAGGAGAAACCGCCATCTGAACCACTTGTCACCGTAGCCAATCTGCTCCATGACCCATCGTCACTGTAGCTGATAGTGACGATGCCTCCAGAGTACGCTGGAACAATGTTGCCTGATAATATGACGGAGCCTCCGATAGTGAAGCTAGAAGATGAGGCAGAACAAGAGATATTTGAAGGTTCAGGAGCAGCTTCCGCGATAATAAACTTTCTTGGTGAATTCCACTCCGTCACGAGTCCATCGTTTCTCTCGCTTCGCACCCTCCAGTAATAGGCTCCCGGCGACAGCTCGGGAGTAACGTAAGAGATGTTCTCAGTCGCAGTGTCAGCGATTAGATTGCTGAAGCTAGAGGAGGCGGCTAGTTGGACTCTATAGTAATCAGCGAAGGCGACGTTTTTTTGCTGTTCATCCGTACCACGATCGCTCCAGCTAAGTCGGGCGGTAGGAGAAACCGTGATGGGGGTCACCCCTTCCCCCGCGGGCTCCCACCAACCAGGATCTGGACTCCCCCAAGGGAGCAGCCCCAAATATGTCTGACTGTCGATCCACTCTAGGCCATCGTCCAAAGTGTAGCACTCCCAATAGTTATTGTCAATCCACGCAGCAGGCCATTTTAGCACGTTAAAACACCAGGCATCTGAATAAGGACTCCAACTCTCGGGCCAGTAATAAGCGACATCAACTTCCGATATGACTCGCCAATAAAACGTGTCTGAAGGCGAGGCCCAATTATATACCATCGTATCTCTCAAATACTCTTTAGGTACTGTATATTCGGTGCCGTAAACCCTGTTGTTAGGAAACGCCGCCCACCAATCCTCTTCCTTATCTTCAGCGCGTACATAACTTATCCAATAATACCCATTAGCATGAGGCACCTCACCCCATACAAAGTTGATTGAATCAATCGTGACCACGGCGCCATTTGGAGGAGAATTTAATTGTGGCGCTGGAGGGGACACTGCCGCACACACGCATGCTGTTCCTATGATAACTAAAGTTAGGGTGAGGGCCAAAAGGCCTATTTTGGCTCTCATCATCTTCATTGCCTCCATTTTTTGCTCTCCATAATTAGTTAAATCTCTAGAGGATATTGATTAACCTTGTCTCGGGTTGTCAGCGTATTTAAGCCCTTATAAGGGAAGGCCCGTTTTAAACCGGATTTTATGGGTTAAGCCGAATCCTCTCAAGTTTTCTAGTGCGTAATTACACCCTTTATTCTTCGTGTGTTGCACGCCCCGAGCAAATAAAGAATTAACACCAAATAGAGACCCACAGAGGCACCCATGATCCGGCGCATGCGTAAGTCAAATACTTCCCATTTGTTCCTCGAAGCCTATGAATTAGAGTTTGCTTTATCACATAGTTGAACACACTCTAAGGTCACTGGTGGAGGCTGTTTGGCGCTGGCTGAGGGATTTAACGAGACCGTGAGGGGGTCGGCGCGGGGCAGCCTACTGCTCATGACGGGACAGATCGTATCGACGATCGTCTCAGCGCTGACCATCATCATCGTGGCGAGGCTCCTGGGACCCGGGAAGTACGGCGTCGTCACCGTAGTCATGGCGCCCATCGGCCTCGCCCTCCTCATACAGGACCTAGGGGTGAACACCGCCCTCACCCGCTACATAGTCCTCAACAGGCAACGGCTCCGTGGAGTTGACTGCGACAAGGTTCCAACCCGTACACATGGGATTTCTTTGCAGGGTTCATTTCAACATGTGATGAAGAAGCAGATGAGTGCACAACCGGGTCATTGGATTTGACACATAGATGCAGCATTTCTGAATGCGGTGCAGAATGTGAGAATAATGATGACTGTCCTGACACTGAATGCAATCATTTAGATGGTTGTTATGATAATATATACAGAGATTATATAAATATGGAAAATGATTGTTTGGAAAACTGCTCATGCGAACATAACATTTGTGAAGATTACGTTGAAGAAGAAGACAATGATGGTGATGGATATTCTATTAGTTGCGGAGATTGTGATGATTCTGATCCTATGATTAATCCTGGAGCAGATGAAATTTGTGGTGACGGTATAGACAACAACTGCAATGATTTAACAGATGAAGAAGCTGTCTCTTATACACATCTGACGCTGCCGACGAATTA
>CALGBN010000256.1 GCA_937877765.1 Candidatus Bathyarchaeota archaeon
GTTGTTATCTCTGTGATTCAGCAAGCTCCACAACCACCGAACAGATGAGTATGGGGGAAGCATCAAGAACAGGGCACGTATCGCGTTAATGATCATTGATGACATCAGGAAAAAGTGTGGACCCAAGTTTCCCATCGAGATGCGCCTCAGTGGAGACGAGTTCACAGAGGGAGGAATGTCCTTAGAGGAAACCGTTGAACTAGCCAAAGTACTGGACGGTAAAGTTGACATGATACACCTATCCGCCGCTACATTCAATGACAGAACCGCTGGACTCAGAATGTTCCCAAGCATGTTCCTACCAAGAGGATGCAACGTGTTCTTGGCTGAGGCGGTGAAAAAAGCAGTGAAAACTCCTGTTAACACTGTTGGATCACTGAATGATCCAGCTCAAATGGAAGAGATATTGAGTTCTGGGAAATCTGATATGGTATCATTGGGGCGAGCACTCCTAGCAGACCCTTATCTTCCTGAGAAGGCGAGACAAGGACGAGAAGAAGATATCACTCCATGTCTACGTTGCAACTACTGCATCAGCCAGAACTTTACACCCTACGTAAAATACCCCAAGGGCATAGTCAGATGCGTCGTAAACCCGGTTATAGGTAGAGAATTTGAGAACAAGTTTGGTCAACCGAGCAGAGGTAAAAAGAAGGTGCTTGTGGTTGGAGGTGGACCCGCTGGAATGCAGGCAGCCATCACGGCTGCGGATCGAGGGCACACTGTAACCCTCTGTGATAAGAATAGCCGGCTTGGCGGGATGCTGCTCAACGCCGAACGTGAATACTTCAAAGAAGATATCGCGAAACTCACCAAGGTACTCATCAGACGCGTACAGGAAAGACCAATCAAGGTGATGTTAGGCAAGGCGGTTACCCCTGAATTGATAGGTGAAGCCTCCCCCGATGTACTGATCGCAGCAGTAGGCGCTGAACCAAATATCCCCAATATATCCGGTGTAAGCGGCGAGAACGTGGTCATTGCTGCAAGTGATTATGATGAAGACATGGTAGGAGACAAGGTGGTAGTCATTGGAGGCGGTTTGGTGGGCTGTGAAAAAGGACTGCACTTGGCTCATGAAGGCAAGGATATTACTATCCTTGAGATGCTTGAGAAAGCCGCTCCAACAGCACCCTATCTGCATTGGCTGGGGTTGATGAAGGAGCTTGAGAAAAGCGTCAAACTGTATACAGGCGTCAAATGCACAAAGATAACCGAGGAAGGTGTATACGCTGTGAATGAGAAAGACGAGGAACAGTTCTATGAGGCTGATACCGTACTCTTAGCTACTGGTTTGAAGCCAAAAACTGAGCTTGTAGAGTCCCTCCGATTCAGTGCACCAAATTTTAGTGTGATAGGAGACTGTCTGCAACCCGCCACAGTGTTAGAGGCGATTCATATGGGTTATTTCTCTGCTCTGGACATCTAATCTTTTCCTAGCCCTGTTTTAGTATGTGAAAATAGTGAGGGTAGGGGAAAAAACGGAGAAAAATCTCCAAAACCCCTTCCTCGACCCTACTGCAACATTGTAGGCTAAATGGGTTTTGAATAATAGTATCGAAATAATTGGTTTGAGCCTTTTTCAAGATGTGATAACCCCAAACAACTTTCTTGAATCGATGATTTTATCATCTCAACATTACAACTCGTATCTGAACTACGATGAAGAATCTACTTAAAGAAAAGTTAATGAAGGGAGAACAGGTTGTCGGATGCTTTGTAGGATTAGGTCACCCAGATGTGACCGAGATGATAAGCAGAATGGGCTTTGACTGGATACTAATTGACGGGGAACACGCGCCATTAACCATCGATAAAATGCAGGTGATGCTTCAAGCCATGAATGGGACAAACTGTACGCCTATCGTTAGACCCGCATGGAACGACCCTGTGCTAATAAAACGAATCCTCGATATCGGGGCACATGGAATCCTTGTGCCTTGGGTGAATAACAAGGAAGAGGCAATGGCAGCTGTCAGAGCCTGCAAGTATCCCCCTGTCGGAATAAGGGGATTCGGACCAAGAAGAGCCGCTCTAGCGGACCCTGAGTACAAGGAGACCGCCAACGATGAGATATTGGTTACTGTCCAAGTTGAGACAAGGGAAGCGGTTGAAAATCTTGATGAAATACTCAAGGTTCATGGGATTGATGCGTGCTTCATTGGTCCATGGGACC
>CALGBN010000257.1 GCA_937877765.1 Candidatus Bathyarchaeota archaeon
TACACCGTCTAATTCGTCGGCAGCGTCAGATGTGTATAAGAGACAGTTTCTCTACTTCGTAGAGTATATCGAACCTTAGTTTGGGTTCTACGCCGGGTGGGAACTTGTATGCTCCGTGGCTTGTGCCGATGCTGATGGCAAGGCTGTCCACACCTGTGGCAGCGACGAACTCCTCGACTTCCTCCGGTTTGGTGTAGTGGCTTTTCTCGGCACTTACCTCATCCTCTATACCTGCGAGTACGCCTAGCTCGCCTTCTACTGATACGTTCTTCTTATGGGCACTGTCCACGACCTTCTTGGTGAGTTTGATGTTATCCTCAAAGCTCAGATGAGAACCGTCAATCATCACAGAGCTGAAACCAGTGTCGATACAGCTCATACAGAGTTCATAGCTGTCACCGTGGTCAAGATGCAGCACTATGGGTATATCGTATCCTAGCTCATGCGCCATCTTTACAGCGCCCTCTGCCATGTAGGTGAGCATGGTCTGGTTTGCATATGCTCTTGCGCCTCGGCTTACCTGAAGTATAACGGGTGCCTTGGTTTCTACGCATGCCTGTATGATGGCTTGCAGTTGCTCCATGTTGTTGAAGTTGTAGCCGGGGATGGCGTATTTCCCCTTTAACGCCTTCTTGAACATGTCTTCTGAGTTAACTAATCCAATTGATTGATAATCTACAGTCATTTGAGGAACTAGTAGGTGTTCAAAGATATGTATCCAGCGATTACTCCGCCTTGGTTTTAGGCTCTTTAACGAATATACTGAAGATAATAAACGCTAAACCGCTGCTTCCCGCTGCCACATAGAAAGGCATCTGAGGGCTCACGTTATCCCAAAGGAGTCCACCGATCCACGCTCCGGGGAAACTTAACACACCTGCGATGGTCGCGATTAAACCCATTATCTTGCCACGCTGTTTAGCTGGTACAATATCCGCTACAAGTGCTAGCCAAGCTGAGCCACCTTCAAGTCCTGTTACTGCGCCTCCGAATCCTGCACTGATACCACCCAAAATTCGTGTTATTGCCAGAGGTAGGAATCCAGCCGACAATGGGAACCCTAGATACATCAAAGGCGTAATTCCGAGACTCACCATGATACCGGGTTTTCTACCCGCCCTGTCACTCCAAATACTTGAAGGTACAGTAAGTAGGGTCGAGACTACTCCAACCGTAGTCATTATCAAGCCCCACTGGGTGTTTGTCAAGCCCACTATCTGCGTCGCGTAGACCGCCATAAACTGATTCGCGACTCTGAGTCCAATGCTCGCGAAAGCCGCTACACTAATGAGTGTCCATATTGGTCGAGGCACACTACGCACCTCTTTCAACGCGTCAAGCCGACTAGATACATGCTCAGTAGAGTACGTATCCTCAAGATACTTCCAACGAACCACCACATTGATACCAGCAGCGATAAAAGTGCAAGCAATAGCAAGTCTTACCCCAGCGTAGACACCTAAGGCATCTGTGATCATTCCACCGATGAACGGCGTGAATATCTGTGGAAGTAGTGTCATCATCCTGAAAGTACCGTAACCCATGGCGCGATGTTCCACGCTTGTAGATTCAGCAATCAAGGCATCAATAGCTGGTATCATCATGTTGCTCATCTGGGTGATGAACATACCAACGAGCACGAACTGCCAGCTGCCGGTCAAGACATATACCAGTGGAGAAGTTGCCCTGAGGGCGCTACCGATAATAATCATCTTTTTACGTCCGATTCTATCTGTGAGTACTCCTCCTGGTATCTGGAAAGCAAGCTGCGCAACGGTCTCCGCCATAAAGATCATGCCGAGAAGAGTCTTGCTGACTCCAAGCTCCAAAATATAGAGACTCCAGTATGGCCACCATAGACTCGCAGTAAGCATGAAGAGGCTCTGTCACCCGAGTCATTGCTGGCAGCAGGGTTCCCACATGTTACAGATATTCAGGTTGGATATGTTTCTATTACATCTAGCCAGTCTGTGAGGAATTTGTGTATTATGCTTGAACCAAAC
>CALGBN010000258.1 GCA_937877765.1 Candidatus Bathyarchaeota archaeon
TAGTAGAAGATGCTTACACCGCTTGTGATGAGATAGGCGTCAAACTCTTTCTCCTTCATGTGTTCACGGAGCTTTTCGAGCCGTCGCCCATACTCTTTCCAACTGATTCTAAGTTTCGGCAAATTAAATCAGTAAAACTGGGGAACTATGGGGATAAAACAGCATCGACTACTTGGGTAAACTAATAGACACAGTGGTACCCTCACCCACCTTACTATCAATACTGATCTTTCCACCAGTGGACTCGACAGCCAATTTACAGAAACTCAAACCCAATCCAAGACTTTTGGGTTTCATACTGTAAAACGGGTCATATATGCGATCCATGACATCAGGAGGAATGCCTGGTCCAGTGTCCTTGATCTTGAACTCGACAAACATGTCCTGTGTCTCATGACTGATGTGAAGAGTTCCTCCATCGGGCATCGCCTCAACGGCGTTTGTGATAACGTTAAAGAAAACACGTTGTATCTTCTCCTTATCGACGTTTATTGCGAGGAACCCGTTCTCAGACTCGTTCACCAGCTTGATCTTTCTCGGGATGTATGTAATGTCTAATGCGCCTTGAAGAACAGCGAAGATATCAGTTATTGCTTTCTCGGGTTTAGTGGGGCTTGTTATCTCCTTCATCTCCTCCAGCGTATTGGTCATCAACTCAACGCTGTTATCGATATTATCCACAACCTCTTTGGAAAGCTCGGGATTATGTCTGATAATAAAGGAGCTATTTCGGATTGTCCCCAGAGGTCCCTTAAGGTCTTCTTGAACCCTCAAACATATCTTGTCCATACCGCCGACAAGCTCAATGATGTGATCCTCACGCATCTTCATCAAATCACTGTGATGACGAATTCGCTCCAAGGCACTAGCAAAGTGGTTTGCTAGAATCTCTACCAGTTGAACTTCCTCGACGCTGAAGCTATCTGGTTTTTCCTCCTCGATGGTAATCAATGCAACTGGCACATCATCAACGAGAACAGGTACATCAAGCTCTGAGAGAGACTTAGCATCTGATAAACGACCATCCACATAATCAGGGTCCTTGGTTAAATCATTGACAACCTGAGTCTTCCCTGTCTTCACAGCTCTAATGGTTATACCCGGACCGTCAAGGGGTAATTCAGTGTAGAAGTTCTTACCGAGACCCTTTCTGAATATAAGCCTGTTATCCTCAACAAACCCTATGGCTGCATAGTTCTTACCAAAGATGCTTTGAATCGTATCCAATACAATATCAACGGCTTGTTCACGAGTCGCTGCCTGACCTAGCAACGCAGTGCTCTCATGGAGAGAGTTTAACCGGTTTTCACTGTCTTTTCTCTGAGTGATATCGCGAATTATGCATAATGCCCCGATTTTATCATTAAAGGGTATATTACTGATGCTGGCTTCAAAAACTGCCTTCCGTCCATCCTTCATCGTTGCAGGGAACTCGAAGATACCGTGGGATAAATCGCCGCTTATTCGCTTCATCTCAAGCTCTTGAGTACGTCCATGCTCAACCCGGGTAAGTAGTCCTATAGAGAGTGCGTCTCTACCTATCATGTCCTCTGGCTTATCAGCGCCATAGATCTGTAACGCGGTTTTGTTAGCAAAAACAATCTTTAGATCAACGAGTATCATTATCGCGTCGGCGCTATTCTCAACTATCTCTCTATAAGTCTCCAGATCAATTTTCATGGACGCCCACTACCACATTGGAGAAGGCGTAACACTTGGTCTGTCTCTTATACACATCTGACGCTGCCGACGAATTAGACGGTGTAGATCTCGGTGGTCGCCGTATCAT
>CALGBN010000259.1 GCA_937877765.1 Candidatus Bathyarchaeota archaeon
ACGGCATACGAGATGTAGAGAGGTCTCGTGGGCTCGGAGATGTGTATAAGAGACAGAAGCGACATTGGGTTTATGCAGCCAGAGTCAATCAGTGGAGCCAAGACATACTGGGGTGAAGAGCTCATCGAGCAGATGAAACACAGCCCTCTCTATTATGCTGGGAATGTCAAGACACCATGCCTGATCATTCACAGTGAGCAGGATTATAGGTGCCCCATGGCTGAAGGCGAACAATGGTTCACAGCCTTGAAGCTAAACAATGTACCAACGGAGCTTATCAGGTTCCCAGATGAGAACCATGAACTCAGCAGAAGCGGTAAACCAAAGCACCGTGAGGAACGCATGCAGCATATCCTAAGATGGTTCAGGGAATATCTCTAACCTATCTTATTATACCTAATCTGCTCAGGAACTCGATGAATCTTTCCGGTGCTTCTCGTTTTATTTTCTGGAGCCAGAAATACTCAGCCACTAGCACTATACATGGTAATATTACCCAGAGGTATACGGTGGGCCCAGAGTAGCCTGCTTCTATATTGAAGTAGAGGAAAGAAACTAGACCCAATATCGCTGTGAACGAAAAGAACAGTACAAGATTAGCCCATAGATTCACTACACCAGTAAAAAGATCATCTTTCTTCGTCTTAGCCGAAGAAACCATCTTGATATCCTCTTCATCAAGGTCCGAGGTGATACCATCGAGAAGCATCACCGACTTCATCCCAAGCTTAGTCAGACGATAATGTCTCTCATCGTCTCTCTCGATGAGCCCCTCAAGGTTACGCAGATGATAGTTCAGGTGCCCTGTGTTCATCTCGGTCTCACCCAGAGTACTACTATAGGTACCCCCGTCTTGCGTAGCTCCTATGATCCTGAGTATGTTACGTCTGTCGCTGTGACCGATTGCCTGAACAATTATCTCCTCGGCCTCATTTCGCCCATTTTTCGCCATTATTAGTCTGAAAAGACAGCGTTTCTGTGCCTAAAAACGGTTTTCGAGAAACTTTTTCTGATAAATATTCTTCCCAATAAAAAACTCATCCCTTAAAACCCATCATCTACATAACCCTTTATGGTCATCCCGTTCCCATGCGAGAAATGCGCTAAATGCTGCACAATGCTTGAGCAAGAGGAATGGAAAGGAATATCACTGTTCCCATGGGAGACACATCTTTTCCCAGAAGAGGAAATAGAGCCCAGTCTCGGACTAGGTAACCCGGAAAAACCCGGCTTCAAGACTATTCTATACACATACACAGCTCAAAGCTGCCTCAATCTGTCGGACAACCACTGTGAAATACACACCCAGCGACCACTAGTATGCAGAAGCTACCCCTTCAGAGTCAGACACCAAGGCGAAAAAACCATCTACATAGTAGCACCAGAGTGCACACATGTCCAAACTTGGCCAGAGACTACAACAGTAGACAAGCGATACGCAGAAATGGACGCTGCAGAACTCATAGGAGACCATCTGAGCAGATTCTATAAGGCTCAGGAGCCAAAATGGCGATACATATCTGGGAAAGGCTGGACCCGGATAGGAAGAAATAAACCCGTCGAATAGTCACACAATAGTAGCCCGTTGATACTCGACGCGGCCACGAAGACGGACTTTGATGAGCATCCTTTACGCGATGAATCGGGGTTACCCACTAGTGGTACAAACGGGCGAGGGCTGAGACCCAAGCATACTGCAATTTGAGAGAGGCCAGCCGAGTACGGCGAACGCCGATTCAGTGAGGCTGGAAGTTTGTTGCGGGAAACAGGACCACCTCAGCCCTCAACCTAAAGGGGGGGTATACGCGTCTAAGATGTTATCAGGCTTATTTTCCCTGAAAAGGCCCTATTTTGGCTTCTTTGGGATCAAATCACCTACAAAAGTGTACACGACGAAAACTGAAATCTTCACCATTGGAGACAGGTCTCGCTGCCCTATAGCCTTAAAAAGAATGCCTCTGATTTAGTGAGTTAGCGAATTAAAATGGATACAGAAACCCGCTTTAAACTAGTCTCACAGAACTTACAGGAAATCATCACAAGAGATGAACTCAGGAACCTACTGGAAACAAAAGAGACCCCACGCGGCTACGTCGGCTTCGAGCCAAGCGGCATGATGCACGCAGGAACAGGACTCATCGTGGGAAAGAAGATGCAAGACTACGCTGAAGCAGGATTCCACTTCATCATATTCCTCGCAGACTGGCACGGCTGGATAAACAACAAGATGGGAGGCAACATGGAGAACATCCGTGCAGCCGGAGAATACTTCAAGGACTGCTTCACAGCCCTCGGGCTACCAGAAGGAAAAGTAGAATACCTCTGGACAAGCGATCTAGTCGATGACAAAGACTACTGGGAAAAAGTAGTCAGGGTAATGAAATCCACGAGCCTAAAACGCATGCTACGCGCCATGCCAATAATGGGTAGAAGCGCAGACAGCGTAGACGTTGAATCAGCTTGGGCACTATACCCGGCACTCCAGACTAGTGACATATTCCAGATGAAACTAGATGTAGCAGCAGCTGGAATGGACCAGAGAAAAGTACACATG
>CALGBN010000260.1 GCA_937877765.1 Candidatus Bathyarchaeota archaeon
GAGGTCTCGTGGGCTCGGAGATGTGTATAAGAGACAGGTACATGACATCATCGGTGACCCATTCTTTGGAGTAGAGTTGAACCCCGGACACCTCATAGGAATGGATGAATGGGTCAACAGCCCAATCTACGAGGGCAGCAAGGACAGGATCAAACCCTGCATGGCGCTACAGCTGGACATTATTCCCGGCACTGGCACCGATTACTTCACAATAAACACAGAGGACGGCATAGCAGTAGCAGACCAACACACGAGAAACGTCCTCATGGAGAAATACCCAGAAGCATGGAACAGGATCACCGCCAGACGCGACTACATGACAGAACAACTAGGAATACGGCTACACCCAGAAGTCCTACCCTTCAGCAACCTAGCAAGCCACCTACCCCCATTCATCCTGAACCCACGCAGAGCCTTTAGGCTCACAGAGTAAGGGGGGGGGGTACTCCGGGAAAACCCGGAAGCGGCTTATTTCAATAAAACCAGCCCCAGAACAACCCAGATCGCCTTCTGATAAACGTAAAAAAGTGTATGAGTAACGGGGTTTATCGACCTAAATCTGGTATGTCTCGCCCTTCACAGGAGGCACCACAAAGCCATAAATATCCTTGAACCGCTCAGCCCCCTCAGTATGCACCGGGAAAACCTTATCCGGGTTCACAATCTCCAATGCCTCACGAAGATCAGCCCTGCTCATATGCCCAGACGCGTGCAACTGATGATACTTTAACCCAAAATGATCTAACCAGTTATGCAGCACCTCTTCCTCCAAGTCCTCGTCTGTAAAAGGCTCACTCATACTATAGATGAAGTGACTCCCCGGTTCGGGTCTGATATCAATAAGCTCAGTGAAGTTATAGAAATCCAGATTCACCAAATACCTCGTGGGGAACCGCTTAACCTCCTCCGCCGTAACCAAACGATCAAGATACTTGCGCTCCCAGACATAGTAATCCTTCTCAGCATACGTCCTAGAACGCTTCCGCCGATAATACACCCTAACCCAGTCATCAGTCAAAGGATTAGGCAAAGAAAGATGCTCATCCTCAAGCAAACGCTCCAACAAATACGCCGTCTTAGGGTGAATAACCAGAACCCGCCCAGACTCCACAGCCGCCTCATAAAAAGTCCTCCACCGATCCATATCTCTGCTTGGCTGCGTGAAGATCACATGCTTACGGTCTTTACTAGCCTGTTCACAGACCTCACGGACACCGCTTGCCACCTCGGGCTCACTAAGATGCTTACGTTTACCGCTTCTCACCATCCGTGTGCCCTCACAGATCATCACATCGGGCTCCGCTTCACGTGCAAGCTGTAGAAACTCCTTGGTCATCTCTCCTCTGGTACCATGAACCCTCATATCACCAGTATAGACGATGGTGTTCTCGCTAGTGTGAATAATGTAACCGTAAGCCGCTGGAATACTGTGATCAACATGAACAGGGTGAGCCTCAAGACTCCCCACATTCAACACATCGCCCGTCCGGAACCCCTGATAATCATGGGTTCCATAATCAGCGAATGCGCTGGTCTTCTCCATCGCCTCCATGAAAAACCTTGTACCCTTTCCAAGAAACACTGGCACCTTTTTCTCTACAAACTTTAAGTGATTAACATGATCCGCATGCGCATGGGTCACAAAAACCCCATCAAAACAAGGATCACAGTAACCCAGATCCGTCTCCCCCAATACATCCTCACTATACAATCCGCTTATCTTAGGGAGCAAACCGAACTCAAAGAAATCCCTAAGCCCATTTCCTCGTCTGGGCTGAAGCCAATTAATGTAATACTCTGTTCCCATGTCGAAGCTTTGACCGAAATCAAGCCAGACCCGGGTATCACCGTCCTCAAGTAGAATCTTATTACCGCCGATCTCATCCACGCCGCCAAAGAATCCGATGGACACCATAACACATCAGTATCCCACTGGAGCCATTTAACACATAGGTAAGAGATAAAGCACCCCAAAGCCACCCTACCTTTATGCCAGCCAGAGCAGTCGCAGTCACAGGATACAAAAACAGTGGAAAAACAAGGGTCGTAGAAACACTAACACGAGAGCTCACCAAACGCGGCTACAAAGTAGGAACCATCAA
>CALGBN010000261.1 GCA_937877765.1 Candidatus Bathyarchaeota archaeon
GAGCTGCTCATTGAGTTGCTCAAGGAAGTTTGCTTCTCACTTGACCAACATGGATTTGAGAACATCATCCTGATCCCAAGTCATGGTGGTAACTTTGGGCCAGTAGGAGTAGCAGTTCAAAGCATCGCTAGTCAATTAAACGCCAACCTGATGGCGGTAACTGACCTCATGGGCTTAATCAGGGTGATGAAGGAGGGCATAATTGCTATTGGTAGACACCCTGATGCCGCTGGTGGACACGCTGGGGCAGGAGAAACCAGCATTATTCTCGCCTACAAGCCAGAGTTAGTGCGAACAGACATGTGGAAAAAGGGTTACATCGGCCCATTCACAAGCAAGTATGTTCGTGAAGGCTTCAAAGCTGTAACACCTACAGGGGTTCTGGGTGATCCGATGGTTGGTACGGCTGAGGCTGGTGAGATAATTATAGACAAGGCTTCTGATATGATGGTGGAAGCCATCAAAAAGGAGCTTGAACTCTAAGCCTCAACCTGTTTGTGGAAGCAGGTTCTTTCTCCGAGGTGGCAGGCTGGGCCCGTCTGCTCTACCAGATACACCAAAGAGTCGTTATCACAGTCTGTAAGCACCTTAACAATTCGTTGGACGTTTCCACTGGTGACTCCTTTTTTCATTACTTTGCCGTGGCTGCGTCTATAGTAGTGAGCCCATCCTGTCTCGAAGGTCTTCTCCAAGGCTTCCCGGTTGACATAGGCGAGGGTTAACACCTCTAGGGTGTTTACTTCCTGTGTGATCACAGGGAGTAAGCCCTTCATTTTCTCCCAGTCAAGTTCGTTTATCTTCATATTCGTACATTCACCCCCATCTCATTCAAGTACTGTTTAACCACCTGAACAGGATAACTCTCATAGTGAAACACTGAAGCCGCCAATGCAGCGTCCGCTTTGCCCTCCTTGAATGCCTCAAGGAAGTGTCTTGGCTCACCTGCACCAAGGCAACGTCCTCGGCTATATGGTGCCTTAGGTCTCCAACTGCTTTGAGTTCTATGTCGATGAGGCTGTGGGTTGCTAGGCTTGTAAGCATGTGGTCAAGGAAACTGATGCCTGTATTGATGTCTACTTTGCCTGAACCATCCAGGTTCACCCCAGGCAGTGATATCTGTCTCACGTGTCTTGCGTGGGTACTCTGCTGTTCTCATTTTTCTTCCCTCGCGTATAGTAATGCGGCTGGTATCTCGTTCACTGTGGGAGCTACGATGTCGCTGCCAAGCTCGATGAAGCTTTGTTTCACTTTATCGCTACTGTGGACTGATGCATAGACTCCTGTGAAAAGTACGTCTTCGCCTGCGTTTTCGGCTGTTAGGTAATCAGCCATTGTGTCCCCGATGTAGAGAACCTTCTCTGGGTTGAATGGTTCTGCTGCTTTCTTTAGTGGGTATGGGTTTGGCTTGTGGAGGTCATTGACTCCGAGTTTTTTCTGGTCTCGTTCCACTACATCATGCCAGTACTGGCTGTTTTTCGGGAACATATCAACAATACTGCCTAATGCGTGTCTAGCCGTGTTCTCCATGCTGCCTGATGCTACCCCGAAACGTGGTCCACCGAGTATTTCCTGAAGCATGTTTAGAGTCTCGGGTTTGATAACCACCTCATCAGCCTCAACGATACCATGTTCGACTTGGACGAACTGTGGAGGATATCCAAAGGTCTCGGTGAATAACTCTGTTCCGAGGAAAAGCTCCTCAAACAATGTGCTTACTATGCTCTCTCCGACATCGGCCCTGAACTTGAGCGCTTTTTTGATGTTTACTCCAACCTTGTCAAGCAGTAACTCGTCTACTTTCTCTATCCCAGAGGCATCCAGTTGTGTTGCAAACTCTGCTAGTTTATCGTAGAGCCCATCAACAGGTATCTCTGCTTTAACTTTACCAGCTATGCCGTCGTACCGCTGCCTTGGTGAATCGTAAACGAGGCTCTCTTTTGCATACTTGTTTAGCTCTACTAGCTTCTCTTCTGGGGTCTCGGCAAGTATCCGCATGATTACCGCATAGGCGTGGGTCCAGTCGTTGTTGAATCCCCCTGTACGCTTATAGGCGTGGTTCAGGGTGCTGTCGAAGATGGACTCTGGTATCTTTGTGCCTGTGAAGGCTTCTATGATGCACTGTGTGGTGACTGCGATGCCTACGTTGTAGGCGTTTCGTACATCAAGCAAAACTCCATCGCAGTCGAAAACGATGGTGTCTACTCTTGCCAGTGCTTCCAGTTTGTCTTTTCTGATATATGTGGTCCCGTTGGGGTTCTCGATCTCTATGTACTTCACTTTGTTGCCTCCCTGAGTCCTTCTATGAATCTCATCCCAAGCTTCCGTGGAGCCACTGTGACTCGCAGATACTCTTCCTCGAACACGGTTTGTCTGCTTATTATGATGCCTTGGTTTATGAGCGCCTCATATACCAAATTTATTGGCTTCTCTGTTTTAAAAAGCACAAAGCACGCATCAGATGGATAGGCTTCCACTCCGGGCACCTTGTTTAGCTCTGAAATGAGCCACGCTCTTTCCTGTTTAGCCTCCCCAACAGAGTCCAACACCGTCGTGGATTGATCAACCATCTTGATCCCTGCTCTCAGTATCAGATTAGAGACCGGGTATGGCATCATGTATTTTTCCCGCAGAGTTGAAACAAGCTCCTCACATGCTAAACAGTATCCGAGTCTGAGCCCAGCTAATCCATATGCCTTGGAGAATGTGCGAAGAATAATCAAGTTATCATAATCTTTGACCAGCTCTGCTAGAGTGTACTCTGAGTATTCTTGATAAGCCTCATCCAATAACACCAACCCATCAAAACCCTCGATGAGCTTGATGACTGATTCCTCTGGGAACTGGTTACCAGTAGGATTATTCGGGTTACAGATGACTAGTAACTCAGAACCCTTTGCTAACTCCAGTGTCTTCTCTGGGTTTAAAGAGAAATCTGGTTCAAGGAATGCCTCAACAAGGTTTACTCCTCGCTGCTGGGCAGCCCTCGGATACATACTGAAGGTGGGAAATACCGCGGTTACCCGGTCTCCGGGTCTTAGAAGTGAAAAGAGTAGCTCGATTAGCTGGTCTCCACCCGCTGTAATCATCACCTGACTGGATTCAACCTTGTTTAGTGTGGCTATTTTCTGTATGAGTTGCTGCTCCTCGTCCTGTGGGTAGAGCCTTGGATCGGTCTCGTACGCTGCCTCTAATAATACCTCTTGGACCTGTTTTCGTGTGAGAAACAGGTTCTCGTTACTGTTCAGCTTCAAAACAGTACCCTGATCTTTGGGAATATCCTTGAGTGGTGGAGCTGGACGGTAAGGCTTGATGTCTTTGGCTGCTTTGCTTAGTTTTTTTGTGTTCACCTGAACCTCTCCTCTACCGCTTCTCTGTGGTTGGGTAATCCCTCGGATTCCGCTAGTGCTGCTACTCGTTCTCTTATCACTGCCAGACCTGTTTTGGAGGCTTTGACAGTGCTTACTGGTTTTGTGTAATCGAGTACCGTGATGCCTGATGATACCTTGGAGTAGCCTTCGGTTGGAAGTACGTGGTTTACCCCCATACAGTAGTCTGTTGATGACACGGGGGAGTAAGGTCCGAGAAGCACCAAGCCACAGTTATTGAGCCTGTCAGCCACCTCCTCAGAAACTCCGGTTAATACCTCAATGTGCTCGGGGGCGAACCTGTTTGCGAACTCTATAGCCGCCTCCATGGACTCTACTAGGTAAGTGAATCCCCCTGACTCCAGTACATCGGCTATGATCTCGCCTCGTTC
>CALGBN010000262.1 GCA_937877765.1 Candidatus Bathyarchaeota archaeon
TGATACGGCGACCACCGAGATCTACACCGTCTAATTCGTCGGCAGCGTCAGATGTGTATAAGAGACAGATTATCTCTTATGTTATCAAGTGTTACTTGAGTCATTTGTTCAATTTCATTTCTTCTTTTCTCCAATAGAATATGATCCTCAGGTTCTATTGAGTCTCTGTTAAGATCTGCATAATAGTTGAAAATGTTTTCAATTTGTTCTATCTCAGGTAATTCTAACTCTTCCATTATACACTTATGAACCATAAATCTGACCTCGCAGGGAGGATGCGTTCTAAAATTGTTTAGGAAATCCTCTTCACTTTGTGGAAAAAAGGTCCAAAAAGTTGGCATCAAAGAGTGTGAAAAAAGTAAGCTTGGTCCAACAGTCATAGATCCAATTATATCTGATGTTAATTCAACTAACCAATTCCGCGCTACGGAGAGAGAATCAAGGTTTCCCTCTGAATCATAAGGTTGACCTGTGGCAACTAAAGGTTCACTGGTAAGCTCTTTGTAAATGTAATGGCCCAATTCGTGTCCTATGATGCCAAGATTCCATAATCGATAGTTGTCAGTAATTCTACATGAGATTAAATTTATCGGAGATGTATTTGTGTATTGATTTCCTCCACATACAGCAATAAAAGGATGTTCGCTCACTGTAAGATTTGATCGAAGCAATATTTCTTTACATAATTCGTCAATAAAACAATTTATTGAGGCAAGATTTTCTCTTGGGTTTCCAAAACGAAGAAACAGTTTGGCTAATAAGCTCTCATAGGTTCTTATTTCTCTGATTTTATAATTAATTTCTTGCCAATTTTCGTAGGTTGATTCTGTATTATATTCTAGGTCTTGTGTACCCAAATTCAATATTCTGATAAACCGGTCAATAGCAATGCTGTTGCTTTGAAGTTTTGTTTTGGTTTCTTTTATTTTTTCCAAATCTGAGATTATATTTTCTAGGGATATCTTAAGTTCATTTTTTAATATATGATAGTATGGCAAGACATTCAGTATTAGTTTAAATAAATATAAAGTTAATTATTAGAAATTTATTTCCTTTTCTTAGTATCTTGTAGTCAACGTTTCGCTCTAAGCACCTTAGATGCTTAGAATAGGTCTTCTGAGTGTTCTTACTAAGCCGTCTGATACTCAAAATTCTCTTGAAGATTAACTGGTCAGAAGCGGGGGGTAGTATATTGGTAGCGGGGGGGTAGGTTCAAACTATCGTTTAGACTATCAAGTTCAATTTTTCATTGTTTAGATAAAAAGTGATGATATGCCTGTTCCAGGTTTTCAACCTCAATAACAGTTATATTGTATCCATGTTCCGCAATATAATCTTCCAAGGCAACTGAAACAGGCTCATAAGTTACTACAGTCATGCCAGGAAAAGGATGAGACTCCTTTCTCACATTAATAACAATAGTGCCCTGACCACTGGGCACAAGGAATATCTTTGCACCTTTTTCAGCTGCAGCCAAAGCTTTTTCCTGTACTGCACCTACCCTACCAATAGATCCATCATGCTCAATTGTCCCAGTCATAAATACACTTGAGTTTAACTCATCCCCATTTATCGCCGCCAATAATGCAACGGCTATGCAACCACCCGCACTATAGCCATCAACGATCTCATTATCGTTTTGTGCCTCAATATTCAAAATAATATCAGTCCCACCGAGGTTAATGCCTGTAGCCTCCTCTACCACATTTCTCGCGGTCTCAACACTCGACTGGATGTCAATCCCAATCCTGAGCATAGTATTGACCAATATTCTGCCTTCGCCAACCCTCGCCTCGATATTTGCGGTCATCGTGACTCCTTTGTACATTGAGGAGAAGCCAAAGCGCTCACTTTTCACCGCTACTATATTTACTGTGGATGAACCAATGTATCCTTGAGTAGAGTTTAATCTCTCAGCAAATCGAGAGTAATAGTTTGCTTGGCTTCTAATATACTCAAGCTCACTTTTAGTTACATTCAACTCACTCCTTATGGCGTGATTTTCTGATATTATATCATTCATTTGATTATTCAAGCGAATGTTATTTGAATAAACATACCCTGAAAAACCTGCTAGTAAAACATTGATCAAGATACTAGCTACCAGAATCAAGTTTGAACGTTTAAACATCTAACTCACCCTCCAAGTCAAGAACATTATTTTTTCCAGAAGAAACGAATTCTAGCTTATTTGATAATGATACTCCAATTGTCACTAGATTAGTGACAATTACCATTAAGACTGTCACTTCAACAAGAGTAGGAGAAATAGAACCGATACCTGATGAAAGATAACTTGCTAAACTCGCTGTGAGTCCTCTCGGAAGCATTAACGCAATTAGCAATATATCTTCAAGATAACTAGGTTCTAACTTAGATAGTAAGTAAGCTGTAATATACCTACTAAGAAATATCGAGCCAATCAAGCCAAATGAAGTAATCACTATGTTCATTGAAACTTTTTGAACCTCAAAGATAATTCCCATAATAAAGAAGAAAAGATTCTTCGCAAGAAAACTCATCTCCGTCTGTATTCCACGTATTCCAACTAATTCTGCTTCTAATTGTTCAAGATAGGATATGATATTCTTACTGAAAACACCTGATGATTTTGCAATTTTAGGCATATTACCTAGCAAGATACTAAATATTAATATCGCTAAGATTCCACTTCCTTTCTCAATCTCCGTATAGGCATAAAGAATGGTAACAACTGCCAGTGTTGAAATATACTTTAAGTGAGTGTTCTTGAAATACCCTAACAGTAAGTACATCCATAATATAGCAGTGAATGATCCGTAGACCATTGGTTCCGCGACATATTTTAAGAGATTAGTAATTGTGTTTAAAAAAGAATTATTCGGCGTAAATATCTCTATGGTTAAAGTGAGTGCAGTAAGCAATGTAATATCATTAAAGATAGACTCGAAGATTAACAAGTTCTTAACACTCTCCTTGATGCCCAGCCGCTCCACCATATAGATGACTGGAAGAGTGCTTGTTCCACTACAAATTATACCCATGATTATACTACTTGTAAAGTTCCAACCAAAGAAGAAATATATGATGCTGCCACAAACCCCGATGCTCATTATCAACACTATGAATGTGAAAAGGCTCGCATGTTTCATACTGTTGAAGGCAGTTTGTATTTCAGTGCTAATTCCACTCTCAAGAATAATCACGATCAAGCTAATGGTGAAAATATAATTAATTGCACCTGAAAGGCTGTCAGGGGGGACTAGGTTGGTGAAAGGACCAGCGAATAATCCCAGTATAATCATGAAGAGGGATTCAGGTAATCCTGTTTTCTCATATATTTTGTTTCCTATTACGCTGATGAGAATAGCGACGCCTAACAGTATAAATCCTTGAAGCATTCAGTTCACGCGTCTATGATTGGTTTTTATTGATGATTATCTTAGTAAACTCAAGGGATTCAGGAGGTTTTTTTGGGATTCTTATCTTGAGAACGCCCTCTTCTAAGGTAGCTTCAGCTTCTTTTTGATTTACTGAATGTGGTAATACGATCTCTTTGTTGAAGTCTTGGTCTTTACGTTCTCGAAGCAGATAATTAGATTCACCATAAGTAGCTTCTCTATCAAGATTAACGCTCCCTTTAATTCGGACTAGGTCCGCTGCTATCTCGACTATGATGTCTTTTCCTTCAACTCCGGGTAGCTCTGCTTCAATGATATAATAATCCCCGTCATCTATTACATCTGTTAATGGATATTCTATTGGTTTTCCCTTTATCTTGGGTGTTGTTAGACTCCATTTATCGATCAAGCCATCAAGTTTATTTTTAAACTCGTTGACCAAGCTATTAAGGTCATATTGCATCGTGTTTTCATGCTCTTTTTTATCACTCATTTCTATGGGCTCCGATTTTTTCTACTATAAACACTAGAGATAGAAGTAAAGTTGGGAATGTAAGTAGATACAATCCTATCACGAGTAGGCCTGTTTTAATCAAAGTCGAACAACTCCTTTACCAAGAGTATATAGTCGTTTTTATACCAGAAACCTCTAGCCGTGAAGATGCGTTCAAAGCCTTCCTGTAAATAGTATTTTAACAAGTCAACATGCTGGTGTGGTATCCATGTGAAACATATGTGGCAGTTTTCCTCTTGACATGTTTCAATATACTTTCTGACAAGTTCTTTCCGTATTCTTAACTGTTTTACTGGGTTTAATCGTCTATCAACTTGTATCGCTGTAAGTTGTCCTACACCGCCTTGAGTTGAAAAAAGGATGGCTCCTACCAGGTCAGAGTTCTGATAAGCAGCATACGAGTGTTCTTTTTTACTGAAACTCTGTTTAGCGTATTGCGCCATCTCAACTGGGAATATGGCTTCAAACTCATCCACCGAGTATTTATCGAAAAACTCGGATACCAGAGCTTCGATGTTTTTATTGACTTTTTCAATCTTTAGGCCCATTTGCTTATACCTCCTCGTCAATCGCGTTTCTGTTTTCGTCTATCGATTTCTTGGCTTTGATGAAGTGTTCTAGTGTTATCGATACAGCGTTTTTGTTGTTGAATGCCTCTTCAGGTGTTTCGAAATTCGCGATATGGTCTTTAATAGCTAGCATGGACGCTTGACTTGCAAGTGAAGCGATATCTGCTCCAGTATAGCCATCAGTCATCGAGGCTAGTTCGGCAGCAGAGACCTCATCAGTTACTGGTTTGTCTTTCAGGTATATCTTCCATATAGCTTCTCTTGCTT
>CALGBN010000263.1 GCA_937877765.1 Candidatus Bathyarchaeota archaeon
GCAGAAGACGGCATACGAGATGTAGAGAGGTCTCGTGGGCTCGGAGATGTGTATAAGAGACAGCCCCAAGTATTTACTGGTCACTGATGCTAACCTTCGCCATAATCGGAAAAACCAACGTAGGAAAAACTACTCTATTCAACGCAGCCACACTGCTAAACGCCGAGATATCCAACTACCCATTCACCACAAAAGAACCCCAAGGAGGAACAGCCTACGTATGCGACCTATGTGTATGCCGAGAACTAGGCTTGGAGGATAACCCCCAGAACAGCGCCTGTATCGACGGCTGGCGCTACATACCCATCAGAATCATCGACGTACCCGGACTAGTAAAAGACGCCTGGAGAGGAAGAGGACTAGGAAACAGATTCCTATCAGCTATCGGCCAAGCAGACGCATTAATCCACGTAGTAGACGCAAGCGGAAGCATAGACGAGGAAGGCAAAATAGACAAACCCGGCTCAGGTAACCCAGTTCAGGATGTTATGGATATCGAGATGGAGATAGAGCTATGGATCAGTCACATAATCGACAGAAACAATCAGCAGATCAGTCACGATATCGAACACCAAGGCCTCGTTGACTCGTTAAACAAGTCACTCACAGGCATCAAAACCAAACCCCAACACATAGAACAAGCACTCCAAAACGCAGAGCTAAGTGAAAAACCATTCAAAAACTGGACACCAGAAGACACACTAGAGTTCGCTCACCAACTACTACCAGTAATCAAACCCACACTCATCATCGCCAACAAGATGGACCTCCCTACGGCGGAGGAAAACCTAGAGAAACTCACAGAATACTATAGCCATGCACTTGTGGCTGCCTGCAGCGCGGAGGCCGAGCTAGCCCTACGCCTCGCCGATAAAAGTGGCTTGATAAAATATATGCCCGGACAGGAGACCTTCAAAGTTTTAGACAATGATGCGTTGACTCTTGACCAGCAACAGGCTATCGCGTACATCGAGCAGAACGTCATGTACAAGTATATGAGAACAGGCATCCAGCAAGCACTAAACACACTCGCATTCAAACTACTAAAAATGAACATGATCTACCCAGTAAGCGACGACCAAAACTTCAGCGACAACCACGGCAACATACTACCAGACGTACACCTATTAGAAGACGGAGCCACACCACTCGACCTAGCCGAAAACATACACACAAGCCTAAAAGACAACTACATACTTGCAATTGACGCCCGCACAGGACTCAGACTACCAAAAAACTACACACTGAGACACAGAGATGTTGTCCGCATTATGACCCAGAAGAGACAGAAACAGAAGAAAGAATGAGTTTAGCGTCGAGACATGGTAAAAACTAAAAATGTTTACCCGTATGTTTATGGGTACTCCTTTCACCAAATTGTTCACCAACTAAGTAAAGGAGTACGCTTAGTTCTGGTCCTGACGCATCTTTATGATAAACAACACAACAGTTGCAGCCAAGACAAGAGTCATACTATATACTAAGTTCATGTTTGCTGAACCGGGTTCCGGTTTAGTTGGAGAGAATTCGATGACTCGGCCTGCGTTAATCATTAGATTTACACTTGCTCCTGGTTGCCCAACATATAACTTGTTATCAGAGAAACATAGGCTCTTACCGAACTCACTGTTGGACTCTCCTAATGGGGAGTATATGGTCTCGATATATTCACCATCTAAACTATAGATATGTACAGCACCTTCTAGAGGAGCGACCCCGTTTGCACGGGGCTCACCCACCGCAATATACTCGTCGTTGACGGCCACAGAGAACCCATATAATCCACCATCAAAGGGATCAGGAGGCTCTAAGACTCTCAACAAATCACCCTCCATGCTATAAACATAGACTCTTCCAGCTCGTTTATAATCCTCTATCTGGGCGATGCTCTCCCCGATTACAATATAATCCGAGCTCATGGCCAAAGAGGCTCCAAAATCGTTCAAAGCTGTACTGTTCAACGGGGTTAATGTGTGGACAAGTTCACCGTTCCAATCGTAGAGGTGAACCTCACCGTTGTTTAGCATACCGTGAACCCCGTTAAGCTCTGAGACTATAAACCATTGAGAGTTTCCTTCTAGTCGTGCACCAAAGGTGGCAGCATATCTTGATTCGGGGGGCACCATGGAGTCAAGATAGTTTCCATCATAGCTGTATCTGTGAGCTTTACCTTCGTCAAGCTCGATGTGGTCAGCCCAAGCCTCACCAACATAGACGTGCTCAGCACCTAGGAGCACGCTTGAACCAAAATGCCCCCAGTTTATTGGATCAGGTGGAAAAATAGTGTCCATCGAATTCCCCCCAGCATCAAACAGATAGGCTACACCTGCTGCGTCAAAGCCTTCGTAGTTGGTGCTTACGTAGCCGATGATCATGTGGGTATCGGTTATGTCTATAGATGGTTCAAACAGTTTGTCCATTGATGGGACGGGGAGTTTATTCAGTTCACTGTTTTGGTAGAGATACGCGTTTTGACTATACGCGGCTATC
>CALGBN010000264.1 GCA_937877765.1 Candidatus Bathyarchaeota archaeon
AGGCGGTTGCGTTAAGGGTACTGTCCTCGATGTCTTCTATTATTCTGCCTTCTCGGAGCATGGCTTCCTCGTATTCTCGGACTCTTTTATGGGGATAGACGCGAGTTACTTGGTATACGACTGGTTGACCGTTTTTCGGATGCTCAATGAAAACCAAGTCACCTTTTGCTAATTCAAGACTCCTAAGCATCAGTATCGTGATCTCGTTGATTCCATACTCGCCGCTGCTACTATACGTGTGTCCTACCTTTATGCTCCCATCCATCCAGACTCCCCCCAGAAAGGCGCAAGCTGACTAATCTCACCGCTAACCCGCCCAACCCTGCTCAACGCCTCGCTGTAGACATCAGCGATAAACCGTTTTGAGACCTTGACCTCCTCATCAGCCTTCACAATAGGCAAAGGCAAACCACTCCAGTAACTAGTCGCATAACAATAATTGGCTACCCTTTCAAGCTCATCCAGACAATACGCGGGCATATCAAGCCTGATAGGCGGTGTCTGCCACTCCTTGCTGATCCGTAGATAACAGCTGTAGATTGGTGCGTCGACCGCGTCCATCAAAGGGCTACGATGAGTCGCCATCCGTAATCCAGTCTTTGGACTGAAGACCTCTGTACGTTCACCAGCTTCCAACGCGTGAAGCATGATATACCCATCAGTGTAATCGGTCTCCTTCTCCAATCCAAGGAAATGAACCAAGTGACGCGCAGTTGGACGCTTCACAATCCCAGCAACAGCAATACCTAGTCTATGACACATGGCTAGAAGCTTATTGATGGCGTTTATCAATCGCTGTCTGTCTGATTCCTCTCCGACCTTTGCCCACCAATTACTGAAAGCTAATGGACCATCGATGAATACCACCTCAATGTCTGGGTGATGCTCAAGATAACCGCAAGCTGTCTCGTAGAGCATAGCTTCACGTCTGATATCAACAAGGCTTCTGAAGTTGTTTCGACTGTCTGCGTATGGTTGGCTTAATGACTCTGGTTGTACGAAGTAGCGTCGCCCATATGGGAAGCTATATGCAAGTGCCCCAATCACAGCATACTGCATAGATGCCAAGGGTATGACTTGACTCCCAGCGTCAACCCCCAATACCTGGACGTAGCTTTCCTCTTTTCTGAGTGGCGTTATCTCCATTTCTTTCCTGATTGTTTCTACTATCTGGTTGATTCGTGGCGTCTCGTTGAATACATTCTCTGTTATCTCGGATAGTATGAGGTTTCTTAGTGTTAGTGTGAGGTTGTTGGTTTGTGCTGGTGGCTTTGTTAGTGTTTGTTGGATTGTTTTTTCTTTGACCGCCAGCATTTTGTTGTCTCTTTCCTGCAACCTGTAAGTATGCAACACTTTTTTTCGTGGATATTTAAACCATACGGTTGTTTTGAGCGTAATTTCTGATATAGCGTGTTTTATTTATATAGTAAGAAATTATTGCGCTCCGTCAATACATATAAAAACGGTTTTTCCGACTTCACCCCAAAAGTAAAGTTAAAAACACGTGACAACCCTATGTCACTCAGAATAAAATGTCAAACGAAATAAGCCTAAAAGACAGCGTCTTTCGCGAATTCCTTAAGAATCCAAGCCTCGGACCAAGCGAGATGACAGACAAACTAGAAGCTAATTACAACTCAGTAAAAGCTGCTTTCGCAAAGCTCGCGGAGGAAGGATACCTCGAGCGCCCAAGCAGAGGAACCTATGAGCCAAACATGGCGTTCACAATACTGGACCTAATGGACAGGGTAGCAGCACTAGAGGAGCAGGTGAAATCATAATGGTGGAGTGGGAGCAAGCATTAGAAGACATATCACCCACCACGAGCCAGTTCAAGGTACTTGTCTACCTCAGCTTCAAAGGAGCTACACAGCCAACAGACATCTCGGAGCAAACAGGCATACCGGCGGGCACGGTAAGGCCAGCCCTACGCACACTGCTGGAAAAGGGATACGTCAAACAGAACGAAGATAGCAGCTATTATAGCCTCATTCCGTTCACGGAAATCGTCTCACATTTATACTCGGTAGTCAAAAAGTAACCGGGAGTGATGAGACATGGCAGCGGAAGAGTTTGAGGGACTCAGTCGCGCGGAGAGCCAAAGAGACGTATTAATGTGTCTCATCGAGAGCGGTGAACCCATGTCCTCACAGGAGATCTCAGAAAAACTAGGGATCACCGTAAACGCCGTGAACATAGCCCTTTTCCAGTTGAATAAAAAGGAGCTTGTTGACCGCGTCAGCAGGGGTATATACAAGTACAAGTTAGGACCAATACTCTTAGCGCTGCTAAAGCAGTACTTTGAGGAATAAATTTGGAGTCCAAGCTAGCTGAGATAGACCCCACCACATCAGCATTCAAGATAATTGTTTTTCTCACATTCAAAGACCACCCAATGAAACCCATTGAGATAGCGCGAGGACTCGGAGAAAACGGAAGCACTGTCAGAGCAAGACTAGCTGAATTAAACAAAGAAGGCTTAGTGGACAATACCAACGACGGCTACGTGTCCAATCTAACCTCATATGATATACTGATGAGATTATTCAAGCCCTAATCAAGAGTGATAAGGCTACCAGTTTTACCAACATTCAGTTGACGCATTCCACGGTAATTCTTCACATAGCCTCCCTCGATGCGTACATGGTCACCCACCTTGCACTGTTTGATCTGCTCGTTCCAGAGCATCAAGACAACGTCATCAGACTTATCCTTCAAAGTAGCCTCAGTAACAGTCAAACTCTGCCAACCACGACGAGCACGCACAGCACGAGGAATAGCTTTCTCAACTATCTCACCCTCAACAGTAACGCGCCTCATGTCCTCGTTAAGCTCCTTGATAGATGGGAACTCTGGTTTCTCCAGGGTTTTTTGATACCAGACATAAGGCTCGTCACCTGTGATCTCGCCGATACGTTTGAACCCGTTCTTCTCCAAGAACCCCTGATTTGCAGTATTCCATTTGATTGTTCCACCGGTCCATGCCTTAGCCTCGCTAAACTCCATGAGATTACTCAAAGCAGTCGAAGCTATCCCATTTCTCTGGAAATCAGGATCAACAAATATACGTACAATCTCCTTCACACCAAATCCGTTATCCGAGACCACCACACCACCCACAATAATCTCATCATATACAATGCTGTAGGTCTCAAGTTTCTCAATATAGTACAGCTGGTCTTTTGCTGACTTGTATCCCCTTGGACCCCAAGCCGTTTGTTCATGGTCTTCTGCTGCTTTCTCGTAAGCTCTCTGACTGCATAACGCGAGCAATGCTGCGTGGTCCTCGATTGCCTGTACTAGTTCTATTTTTGGAGACTCGCTCAACTTTAATCACCCAGAAAATACACTCACTGCTTATATGGGTAAGGATTCGGCTAAGACTTATACATCATCACCCCGAAATAGATGCTTGATATAGATTTGTCAGACAAGAAACTGGGGGAGATAAGGGAAAGAACCGAAGCACTCTTGAAACTCAAGAGAGCACCAAGCCAGGAGACTGTCTTTCATCATCTCCTAGAGACAGGGAGAACGATGAGCGTACGAGAAATAGCAGCAGAACTAGACCTAACCGATAAAGCCGCGGAACGTGCGGTAGCCAAACTCGTCGAAAAAGGACTGGTTCAACGCAGCACATTCAAGGAGGGAACCTATACCTGCGACAGCAGACTCATAACAATGAGCCTCCTCAGAGTCTTAACAGAGCTCTGGGAAGACTATGAAGACCGAAACTAATCCTCTTCTCGTCTTACTTTCTCTAATACTTCTTCTTCCATCCATTCAAGACCCTTTGCAGTAAGCCGGTACTCGCTGCCCTTACCGCTTGGTCTGAACACATGTCCTCGTTTCTTCAGCTCGTTAAGCCTAGCAGGCACAATCACTTCTTTACCGCTTGCCTCGATCCGGTCTCTAATCTGTTTGCTTGTAGCCTCATGATGCTTCATACTGTACAGTATGAGTCCAATTATCTCGTAGTGGCTAAGCTCGGCTCGGGTCACGATCACGGGGCCATCAGAGGTCACACGCACTATCCCATCAAGTTCGCTCTCAACGTCCTTGAGTTCAAGTAAAGCTACTTTCTCGTTAACCTGCTCAATGAAATCATCTGTCAATAAATCAAGGGCTTCAAGAATCTCTTCTTGACTATCACCCTGAACCGTCAAAGTACCATAATTTGTCTCGATATTGATGCAAAGCTTAGGCATTATTACTCCTCTTTCTCATTAACCACGTAGAGGTATCCACGCTTAGGGTCCTTCCAACGCCGCAAGTCACCCTTCTTAGTCAGCCACACCAAAACACCACTCAAAGTCGTCTTCGGGAAAAACACTGCGTTAGCCTCCATACCCTCCCTGAGCTCACCAATAGTCCTCGGAGTCTTACCCCAATCAGTCTGCAGGAGCGAGATAACCGCCTCGCTACACTGGTTTGTCCGGGCGATCTTCGGGAACTGGCTTGGATCAGGCTTATGTTTCCCGTTGGATTTCTTCTCAGAACTCGCTATATCAAATGCTTCTCTCACGAGCCCAACGATGGATTCAAGGTCCTCAAATGTTTCAAGAACCTCTTCACGTTCTCCCCCCACTTCTACCTCGGCGTCTCCGATGCGTATCTTGATCTTGAAGGGGGTCTCAACCATGGTATCACTGACACAAATCCGCTTCATAATAGACTGTAAGACCAGATATAATACTTATGAGAGGAAAAATATGGATAATAGATCTAGCCAAGACGAGCCTTAATGGCTGCCTGAAGCAGTTTCTGAACCACCTGAGGCTGAGCTTTACCTCTTACCTTACTCATGGTAGCGCCCATCAATGGACCCATCGAGCCCATACCACGCTCCTTGACCAAATCCATGCCATTGTTGACGACTTCTTCGATGATTGCCTTTAACTGGTCCTCAGAAATCATAGCCAAGCCAAGCTTGTCCAACGCTTCTTCAGCAGAACTTTCTAGATGATCAGCCAAGTATTGAAGCAGTTCAGGTATGGACTCCTTTACTGTGGTGCCTGACTCAACCATCATGAAGACATCAGTGATAGCCTCATCAGTCAATTCCTCAACAGAAACACCAGCACGACTAAGCATCGTCAAGGCCTCCGTCAAAGTAACAGC
>CALGBN010000265.1 GCA_937877765.1 Candidatus Bathyarchaeota archaeon
GGGACAGGAGATGATGTCCATGAATGTAGGCACCATCAACCTCTGGACGCCGCCCTATGAGGGGGTTTTCATGAATGATGTGCCACGCATCAAGCGCTGGGCAGGTTACATGAGGGATCACGGTATCAAACCAGAGCTAGAGGTCTATGACACCGGTATGATAAACACAGCCAAGATGCTCAGCGCCGAGAATGTATTCAAGCAGCCAATACACATCCAGTTTGTTATGATTGGGAAGACCGGGTTCTCGCCCAAACCAAAAACACTGGTATACTGTGTGGAGGAGCTTGAGCCAGAGTGGACATGGAGCGTATGCAGTCTTGGACGCACCGAGTTACCCATGTGTGCCTTGGCAATGACTATGGGTGGACATACCCGGATAGGTATGGAGGATAATATCTATCTCAAGCGCGGTGAATTGTTGAAGAGTAATGCTCAGCTTGTGGATCGTATCGTGGCGTTGGCTGATGCGTTGAATATTGATGTTGCTTCTCCTGATGAGGTACGTAGGATTCTCGGGTTGGGGAAGTAACCCCATTCATTATGTTTTGTTAAACTGTTCGCGATCTGTCTTGCATCATGAAACTAGTTTCCCTTTTTGTAAAGAATATTTTTCAGAAAACATTAAACAAACACACTCATTGATTTATTCGTGAGGAGTGACGGGGAGAAAATCATAGCATTAACGCTAGGGGTCGTTTTTTTACTCGTGTTCGTTTCCCCTGAGACATCTGTACCTGAGCTTTCTGGTCAAAAAGTTGAGATAGTAGTAGTAAGTCCAACCTTAGAGGATCACCCAAAATACGAGTATCTGGCGAAACTAGCTGAACATGATCTAAACCAGTACTGCAGCGCGTCCGGGTTAAATACATCGTTTAGATTCGAGTTGTTTTCCGCGAACAGTAGTATGGCTCAGCACTATGAGATTGTGTTTGACAAGCACTTTGAGGGTGTTGATCTTTTTGTTGGCGGTGGCTGGTCTTCCTACTTGTTCATCTTGTATTCCTTTATTGAGGATAACAGGGTTCTCATAGTGAGTCCAAGCGCCAAGAACCCACAGTTAGCATTGGATGATCACATCTACTTGTTGGGTATACAGGATTTTGACCTGTCTCTTATACACATCTCCGAGCCCACGAGACCTCTCTACATCTCGTATGCCGTCTTCTGCTTGAAA
>CALGBN010000266.1 GCA_937877765.1 Candidatus Bathyarchaeota archaeon
ACACCGTCTAATTCGTCGGCAGCGTCAGATGTGTATAAGAGACAGGAACAAGATATTCACTGAAGAGACAAAACCCAGACACGTAAGCCGGGAATGGCTATACATGGATGCCCCAAAACAGAAACCGGGACGAGCAGTGAAGATAGCCCACGAGGTGAAAGTCATTGAGTCAGACCACAAGGCTGGGAAACTCATCAGGATAAGAGCTGAAGTAAAAGGCACAACCATAGTTGATGCCCAGATAACCGGTGACTTTTTCGTGATACCTAAAGAGGCGATCAATGAACTGGAGACAAAGCTCAGCGGCGTCGAGTTAACTGAAGAAGCTTTGCTCACTGTGGTTCAAGGGTATTATGATGAGTATAACCCTGAGAGCCCCGGTGTAACACCCAAGGATATAGTGGATGCTTTTCTGAAGCTCAGGGTTCATCTATAATCCATGGTATTACATAAGCAGTGATGGGTATTATACCCGGTATTATCCCGGGTCTTTTTTTAGAAAACTGGATTATTTCATGATACGAATCTGGCTTGGGTCAATGCCTGACGCCAAGAGTTCATCAAGGGTCATGTACTCACCCTTTGCACGCTCAATCTTCTCAACAGCGCCTGCACTGAAGGCGAACGCCGCGATCTTGACCGGCTTGCTCAGGTTGCCTGCTGCAAGTACCTTACCTGGTACTGCGACTACCTCATCCTCGGCTGCGTGTCTGTCGATCCTGCTTAGGTTAACTGCTACGCGGCTTCGTTTGGGTTTGTCTAGTTCCTTGGCTAGTGCCTTCCAGATGGCTTTTCCTGACTCTTTTGATGCGTCTTTGAGTGCCTTTATCGTGTCAATTAGTGTCTGGTTATTCATTCTTGATCTATTCCTCCTGTGAAATCGTCTCCGGCTTCGCCGTCCTCGTCCTCGTCAAAGTCGCCTGAGCCTACGCTGTACAGCTTACCCTCATCAACTTCAGGTACCTCAAAGTCGTTGATCTCGTCATGAAGCTCGTCCTTCTCCACTTTCTCGGATAAGGTCGCGAGTTTCTTCTTGAGAATTTTGACTGCCTCAGTAACTATGCGTTGTGGTGGTAGTGCTCCTGTGCTCTCCACTGTGAATAGGAACTCGTCTTCCTTGAGGTTCTCTATGATTTGCTCATGGGGTACAAGTTCTCTGCAGCGTTTGCATGAATCGAATTTCTGAATATCGATGATCTTCAGGTTGTCACCCTCGATTACAGCCGCGTCTCCGCAGTCGCCAACACAGTCCTCGGCTTTCGCCTTGTCTGTGATGGGTATTACTGAGACGTTCTGATAGACACACATGCTTGTGGGAGTCCATTTTGCGTGAACCTTGCCCTGTCCAAGCTGCGCATATGCTTCAAACCTGATTGCCTGTCCCTCTGCTAGCTTCGCCAAGACTATCTTGTCGCTGGCGGGAGCTGTGTTTGGGTCATCTGGTACAAGGTCTCCGCTGTAGACTGTGATTGTGTCGCCTGTGGACTCTACGTCCATTGTGAGTACTGCCCTGCATTTGGGGCAGCCTAGTTCTGCTTCACAGTCACATTCCTCGGGTAGCACGTAGCTGTCAAGGTCTGTCTTTAGGGGTGTAAATCCGATCCTGTTTGCTAGGATCTCGTCTGGGACTAGGGATGAGTTGTCGAAGTAGAAGATGTCCTCTATGGTCATCGTGGGGACCTCGCTGACCATGGTCCGTCGTAGTGCGTTCACGAATGCAGTGTCCACGCCCTCAATGAGGAACCTGACGGTGTCCTCTGTGAGGCTGACTATGGTAGTTTTCAAAGATTCCCCACCTCGGCTCCTAAGGTCTCCTTCCTCTACGGCCACCTGGTTTACGTGTACCGTCGTGTGGAATTGGTGTGGTTTCCTCGATTCTTCCGATCCTGAAACCGCTCCTGGCTAGTATCCTGATTGCTGACTGTGCTCCGGGTCCAGGAGTCTTGCTTCCTGTGCCACCGGGTGCCCTTACCTTGATGTGGAACGCGTTGACTTCCTTGTCTTTCGCGATGTCTACGATCTGTTGTGCTGCCTTCATGGCTGCGTATGGGCTTGGCTTGAGCCTGTCTGCTTTAACGAACATGCCGCCGCTGGCGATGCCGAGGGTCTCGGCTCCAGTGAGGTCGGTCATGTGTATGATTGTGTTGTTGAAGCTGCTGAATATGTGGACTATTGCCCATCTTTCATTCTCACTCACGTTGTCTCGCCTCCGTGTTTGGTTCTACGTCTAGGGCTTCCTCAACCTCAAGCTCACGCCTCAATGGGTGTGAGGGGTTGTTGTAGGGGCTACCCTGTGCCCAGTCCAGTGTTTCCTCGTCTGTGATCTTAATCTGATAACTTGGAGAAGTCACTTTACGGCCATCGATGGCGATATGTCCGTGAGCGATTAGCTGTCTAGCTTGGAATAGGCTTCCAGCCATTCCTCTCCTGAATATGTATGTTTGGAGTCTCCTTTCCAAGAGGTCCTCAACGCTCAGTGTAAGCACGTCTTCTAGTCGTCCGTTCTCCATTACGAGTCCACGGTGCGCTAGTTTCTTTATGAGGGCACTTTCTCTTCTTGCTCTTTCCTCTGTGCCTAAGCTTAGAAGGTCCCTTGCTCTACCACGTAGGGTTGATAGCTCGGTGTGGGCTTTCCATAGTTCCCGTTTGTTTCTGAGTCCGTAGGCGCCGATTACACGGAGTTCCTCCATGAGTGCCTCGGTCTCGTAGGGGCGTTTTGGTGTGTTGAATGTCTTATGTTTCTTCTTTGGGTCTCCCATTCATTTCACCTACTGTGCCTGCTGCCTCTGGACCCTTGCTCTGCTAACGCCTACGCTTCTACCAGTTCGTCCAGTAGTCTTTGTGCGCTGTCCACGTACTTTGAGTCCGCGTGAGTGGCGATCGCCCTTCCAGCTTCTTGTCTCCCTCATAAGGTCGATATCGTCCTTAATTCTGAGGTCTAGGTCGGATGCCAACAAGTGCAGGTCATCACCCGTCATGGGGTCCTTCTGCCTGTTCAGCATCCATATTGGTAGCCCGATTGATACGGGGTCATCAATGGCTGTTTCCAGCTTTTTTACGTCCGCGTCACTGAGGCTACCGAGTCTCTCTGTAGCGTCTAGGCCCAACTGCTTAACGATTGCTCGAGCGAGTCTTACGCCTACACCTTTGACTTCGGTGATGGCGTAGGGCACCATTTTTGTACCATCTATGTTGGTGCCATGAAGCCTGACTATGTAGTTAAATTCTCTTGACATTAAGTGAGATCTCCTGTCAGTGTAACTAGGGCTTAGTTGATACATCTTATTAAAACGTTATGTTAAATCTAGGTGCGACAATCCCCCTTCGGTGTGACGGATTTAGGGGTTAATTGACCTCGATTCCGCCGATACTGGTCTCGGCTGTGATCTCAATCTGAACCGATTTCAGTGAATAATCATTGGTTTCACCGATCTTTGTTCGTACAGAGTCTACATCATAGTCCATATCAGGCAGGTTTATGTTCAGTGAGCCGATGCTCGTATCAAAATCAACCTTGTAGCCTACATCTGAGCCGGTTGGTGCGTTAATATCAATTACCCCGTTTGTGGTTCTGAAGTCATGTACGCCGCTTGTCTGGCTTAGAGATATCTCGATAGCGCCATTTGTTGTCCTCATCATTGACTGTTGTGCGGTTATTGAGCCTTGTATTACGCCGTTAGTGGTCTCGGCGTCGATACTTGTTGCCTCGATGTTGCTCATGGTTATGGCGCCGTTTGTTGTATCAAGGTTTACAGTGTTGCATTTTAGGTCATGTAACCCTATCTCACCGTTGGTTGTGTCGAGGTAATATTCTGATTCTAGGGTGACAGGAACAAATACCTCGATATTGACTGCGTAGTTGCTCCACTGGGTGTTTGATAAAGGGAAGCTAAGGGATAGTTCTTGAATATCGGAAACTAGGTTATTGGTTAGATCGTAATTAAATTCATCTAGCCGGGTCTCTGCCTCTGAAGTTGTTGTGCCTTTTGCTTTTACCTCTATCTCCCATTTTATTGTATCACCACTCCAAGAATAGACATTAACGCCGCCATTAACAGAGTCTATGTTGAGTTCAAGGCTATCACTGGTTACCGCTGTGTTTATCGTGAACTCTTCTGTGGCTCGGTAATTGCTATCCGTTATGTCAGTGAATTCGTCAGTGATATTAAAGATAAAGCTGAAGCCCTGCGTAAGTATCGCTGCAAGGAATAACCCGCCGATTATTCCTCCATAGATTCCCGATATTGGGTGTTTTCTTCCTCCTTTTGAGAGGACGCCGCTTAGAATCATTCCTATACCCATGAGTATCAGAAGATAGCTGAACGCCTCATACCCGAGGTCAAAATACTGGAAAAAATACCAACCAATGCCTAAGCCTAGTAGAAAACCGCCGAACCCGATACCTGAATCAGACATGCTATGAAGCAGGTATGACGGGTCATTTTAAAACATATCTAGAGAACGATCTGTAGTTTTCAAGAAGCTTGTTTGAGAGGCTAGAGCCTCGTTATAGGGGGTCTATTTAGAAGATTCTCTAAGCCTCAACAAGTACTGATTATATGGGCTTAATTTTTTGGTGTGACTAGGAAAAGGGGGGTTTTGGAACTTACTCGTTGGTGACTGGGTCTCCATATGTGAGTAAGGTGATTGTGCTTTTCACGTTGTCGAGGCGGCGCACTTTGTTGAAGACAACTTCCTTCACCCTGTCCATTGTATCTGCCTCCATCTCAATGATGAGGTCATAGATACCGTACAGGCTGTAGATCTTTGTTATCTCCTCGACACCTTCCAAGGCTTCGATGATCTTGGACTCTTGTCCGAGTTCCGAGTTTAGTAGTACGAAAGCCTTCATAGTAACCATATGATGCTTGGTGTTACAGGAATATATGGTTTAAGCTAAATATGGTCGCCTTTGACGAAGTAGAAGCTGATCCCAGAGAGTATCGCGATACATGTGAAGGTTATGAAGGCGATCTTGTAGCTACCGGTCAGGTCAAACAGGTACCCTGCGAATACGGGTCCTATCACGTTGCCTATTGTTCTGAAGGGGGACATTATGCCACTCATCTGGGCGAATTTTTTTCGTCCAAAGAGGTCTCCTCTGAAAGCCATCAACAAAGGGATACAGCCACCATAAGTCAGACCATAGATGACCACGAAAGCGTAGACGTGAACTATGCTTGATGCATAAGCAAAGATCAGCACACCGATGCCTTGAAGTATCATTGTAACTGCCAGTAGCTTCCGTTTCTCAAAATAGTCTCCAAGGAAACCGAAGATTAGGCGCCCGGGTATGCTGATTGATATCATCAAACCCAGTATTCCAGCGGCTGTAACCTCATCTATGCCTATGTTTACGAGGTGTGGTATCTCATGGAGTACGATTGATGCTAGTAGGAACGTGCGCAGTGATTCCGCTAATAGTAGTCTACGGAATACTCCTGATTGTAGCGCTTCTCTTGTTGTGAGTTTTGGTTCGTCTTCAAGAGCCACAATGGTATCCGAATCTAGTTCTACATCTGGGACACCATCAGGGAGAAGCCCCATATCCTCGGGATAGTTTCTGAAAATGAGGGTGGCGGGGATTCCTACGATCCAGAAAGCGAGACCACTGTAGATTGCAGTCGTTTTCCAGCCGTAGAGCATTATTGATTTTGAGAGTAGGGGTACGATTATTGCTCCGCCGAGACCCGCAGCTATTGCGTAGAGGCTCATTACTCGTGCTCGTCTTTTTACGAACCAGTTGTTGAGTAGGGTTGTTAGACTATGGGTGAACCCCATGTTGTAACCGATGCTAAGGACGCCACCATAAACCAAGTAAAGCATCCATACGCTGTCCACGTAGAGCATCAGCATGTAGCCGAGACCTGTTATCAGTACGCCTAATGCGAGTATCTTCCGTGCGCCATATCGTTCAATGAGATAACCTACGACCGGGCCCTCTATTCCGCCTTCCAGTCTTGAGAAGCTGATGGCTCCGGATATGGCGGCTGCGCTCCATGCATATTCGAGTTTAATTGGAGTGTAGAATACACTGAATCCGTAGAAATATAGTCCAGAATCAAGAAAATGAAGCAATACTGTGCCTAGAAGTATCCAGTATCCGTAGAATATGCCCTTGTTTTTTATTTCCCCCAATTGTTTCACCCTTGAACCCTTGTACCGCTGTATGAGGGATATATATGATTAACCAGTTATTTCACTGGATAGTTTCTCTTCTAGAATCTTTAGGTCTTCTAGGCTGAGTCTTGATACCCATGAGCCGAGAACATCTTCACTTAGCTCTAGATCAGTGACGAGTCTCTTTCCCTCTCTCTTGGTATCACATACCTCTGATCGGATCAAGGACTCCCGTAGCGCGTTTTTCGTGTATTTGTCGCCTTGTTGAAGTAACTCTACGAGTACTTTCTCTGTTTTCGATTGGTCTGATCTCGGTTTAAGAGATATTATCGTAGTTGATACGCGTGGCTCAGGGAGGTATGCGTCGAATGATACCTCCTCATGCTGTGTTATATCGTAGAATAGCTGTGCTTGCCATGAGAGCTTGGTGTATTTCTCACCGGGTTCTGCTTGTAGTGTTTTTGCGAATCCTTTTGGTACTATGAATGTTGCTGATTTGAAGCCTAGTAGGAGGGTTCGCTGGAAGAATGCCTCGCTAATCATGTAGGGTAGGTTTGAGACGAGCCTATCGTGTTTTGGTAGATATGTTTTCAACGCATCATCGTTGATGATCTTAATGTTATCAGCATCTTTGAACCGGGATTCCAGTATTGGGATATATTTCTGGTTCTTCTCAATACAGATTAGATAACGAGCATGAGGCAACAAGGACTCTGTTATGTTCCCGGCTCCGGGTCCAATCTCAAGAACCGTCTCATCTGGTTGGATTTCACTATACGCTGTGAACCGCTTAATTACATCAGGGTCTATGAGCTGTTGTTCATCATTAGCTGGGTTAACTGCTACATTAAAACGGGTCAATAATAAAAGGGTCTGAGCCCTTAGGCTCTGGTTTACAGGAGGTATCTGGGTTCGCCTTTTATGGACTCAACTAGTTCCAAGGTTTCTTGGACTTCTTCATCAGTACCTTCAACTAGAATCCTGATAGCCCCTTCAGCCCCTGCAATTCCCCCGGCACTGTAAAGGTATGCGTCTACGGCTGTAAGTATCTCCAAGGCTTCTATTTCGGTGATAATGGTGCCTGTGACTGGCCACATTCTTGGTCCCTCATAGTCTTCCTCGTTTGCAAGCATGTATAGCTCGTTGATGTCCTCGTAGGTTAATTTCTCTAGCCCGATAGGAATGATGAGTTGTACTTGTTTACCGATAATGTGCCCAAGGGTGTTACCGATGGTGGCTCCATCCATACCGCCTATGAGAATTCCGGCAAGGTATTCCTCGTAGTTGAGCACGTTTGCTCCCTTGATGTAAATGTCACCCTTCTTTAGGTCTGGTGCAATGGTAACACGATCATATTGATCCGCAACTTTTCCTTTAATGAATACCTTGTCAGGTATCTTGTCTGCTTGTGGGTTGGGGTCTTTTTCAGGTTCTTTTGGTGTGGTTATACCGCTTCTGTATGCTCGTTTATCGATTTTCTTGCCCCAGAGTTCCTCAAGAACATAAGCGTTTGTTATGCCTGTGGCAACAACAACGGTTCTGTTCTCCATTGCTTCTTGGACTTCGGGTAGTGCTGCGACTGCTTTCGCTATTAGCCGTTTTGACTCGGCTACGGTGAGTACAAATTGACGTTTCATGGGTTAAGGGGAGAGTTGCGGGTTATTAAATCGATCACAACCCCAAAAAGCAGGGTGGGCAGATTCTAGTCTGTGTTCGCAGACGCCCTTGAACGGGCCCAGAAAAACCTAGAGGAATACGAATCAGCCATAGGGGCTCCTGAAAAAACTCAAAGAAATTTACTACACAAATTATTAGAGGATTACAACGAAACCTGTTACGGCGCTCGATATGGTTTAGAACCTTCATTATCACTGGAGGGGTATCGAAAAAAAGCACCCGTTATCACATACCATAACCTAAGACCCTTGTTTGAGGAAATAAGACACGGAGATTACAGCGTATTACTCAAAGAGGAACCCATAACATGGGTAATGACAAGAGGCACCACAGGGGAAAACAAGATCATACCAGTAACTGAGACCCATATGGACCACCTGATAAGAGGCGGGGCTCGTGCGGTTCTCAACACCGCCTTCAAAAGAGGGGGATTAGACGCCTTGATGGGTGGAGTTCTGAACCTCCAATTCCCAAGCAACACGCGGGTAATGAGGGTGGGGGGAGAGGAGTGGGTGTTTGGTTTCAGTAGTGGTACCTACGCTCGTCTGAACCCGATGATGGCTGGTCTTGGTTTGGTACCTCGTCAGGAGGAGATTGATGCCTTGGAGACCGGGCTCAGTATTGATGACTGGGAGAAAAGATACGAGTTCATCTACCAGCGGGCACGAGACGAGAACATCGTCACAATTATGGGTGTTGCACCTGTCCAGACAGGTTTTGCCCGGTACCTGAAGAAGACGCACGGCGTCAACCCACGAGACATATGGGATATGAAGGCGCTCTACACTACAAGCGTAGCCAAGATACACACCAAATACAAGCCAATGCTACAGAAAATGTATGGTAATGTGTCAGTCGTTGAGATGTATACTGCTACCGAGGGTGCGTTCGGTCAACAAATGGATGATTACCCGTATTGGAGACCAAACTTTGACCTGTACTTGTTTGAAGTGGAAACCAGTAAGGGCATTAAGATGCTCAGCGAACTCAAAAGAGGAGAATGGGGAAGACTCATAATATCAACCCCAATCCTGCCGCGTTACAAAATAGGTGATCTCGTTGAAGCTATGGGTAAGAACTATTACAGAGTTTTTGGACGCGATAAACCTAGAGTTGTCTGGGAGCACCGGTTATACAATATGTTGTTTGGGTGGAGCAACTAGGGTAATGGGTTTCTGTTACGAGCAGTGAATCCCCTGAGAACAATTATCAACCCGAGGCCGATCAACAGTATAGCCCACCAGTCTTGGATGTTGAAAGTAATACCACCACCTATTACTACTAAGACGCCTCCGCCGATGAAGTACCCGAGTGACTCATCCGTTGATCCTGTTTCCTGTAATGCGAGCAGCCCCCGGAATATCAGAATGACGCCTACGCCCATGAGGAAGTAACCTCCGAAGCCCCCGCCTCTGATCATGTTCTGATTATTGAGAAGCAATAATACGCCTAGCCATGTTACTATTAAACCGCCGATTACTGCGCCATAACGATCTTCTTGTTTCTCGTTTTTCTCGTCTTTTTCGTCTCTGTGACGTACTCTACGGTATGTTAATCCCTCTTTGAGAGGCGTTCTGCATTTTGTACAATAGTCGTCGTCTTCACTTACCTCGTTACCGCATTTTGGACAGTAGGGCATATTTTCACCAAATAGCCAAGTGAATAAGCCAATATTAAAGATTCTTAAGAATCAGGGTCAGCGACGAAATACATCAAAACTGAAGCAGCCAACGCTAACCCAGCGACACTATACCAACCAACTGTGTAGCTGTTGGTTGCATCACGTACATAACCTAACACAAAAGGCAACACCAAAGCTCCGAAGGATGCAAATGTGTTGTTGATACCTGAGATGCTACCAGCGGCTTCAGTTCCAAATAACTCGGGTATGATGCTAAAGGCAGGACTGCGTGTGAAATTGATAAACCACCCTAACAAGAACACCAAACCATAGAGAATCGGGGTCCCGAGACCAAAAGTAAAAGATAAAATAAACAGACTTAAACAAAAGAATCCAGCCATCAATACCCGTTTCTTGCCAAAACGATCAGCCACAATACCACCAACCGGGTTTGATACGATTCCAGCAAAATTCAACAAAGACATGGCTCCACTGGTGGCTACAATGCTTAATCCATACTCTTCTTTGAGCACTAGGGGCATCCATGCGATGAATGTGTAATATGAGCCCAACCGGATGAATTGCACGAAACTCATGTACCAGAAACTAGGCACCTTTACGGGGATATCATTAAAGTTCATCCTTCTAGCCGAGACCCCGTCACGATCTTTCAAAAAATAAAAGGAGATCATGGCGGAACAGACACCAAATACACCCATTAGCTTCAAGCTACCTCTCCAACTCATTGAAGCACTCAACAAGGGAACAACCCACGAAGCCGCAATATTACCAGCTGTCTCTTATACACATCTCCGAGCCCACGAGACCTCTCTACATCTCGTATGCCGTCTTCTGCTTGAAA
>CALGBN010000267.1 GCA_937877765.1 Candidatus Bathyarchaeota archaeon
TACGGCGACCACCGATATCTACACCGTCTAATTCGTCGGCAGCGTCAGATGTGTATAAGAGACAGGTCCACTTGTAAGGTCTCTTAGACGTTTCACAGGTCGATTCTGTTTCATGGTTTCAAGACCCATGGTGGGTTCTATGGCTCTGATGAGTATGCCGCCGACCCCATCATCGTGGGCGATCAGGTTCAGCATCCAATACTGGTGCACATTATAGATGAAAACATGCCCCGGCTCCTCAAACATCACCCGGTTATACGTCTTCAAACCCTCAAAGGCACGACTAGCAGGATCATCAGCACCAAAATACGCCTCAGTCTCAACTATTACCCCACCGAGAAGCATATCGCCCAATCTACGAACCAGTATCTTACCTAGGAGCTCCTGTGCTACTGTGTCTGTTCTGCGCCTGTAGAAGCTTCTCGGTAAGACTTGCATGCTACAATTATTACCTCAATGATTTATAGCCCCAACGTCCAGCAATTATCAAACCGGTGCAAACAATGGAAACCCTCCATAAACTACTACATACATTAAGCGACAACATCCAGAGCAAAGTTCTCACAGTCACTCCACAGCGTGGAACCATGCCTTACAACAAGTTCAAAGACCTACTGGACAAACAAGCACAAGACGCCATCATCGAGACCCTCACCAAACACAAGATAGATGCCACGCTCATTAGCGAAGAAGGTGACCAAGTCTTCGGCACCGGTGAATACATCATCACCGCTGACCCGGTGGATGGTACATCAAATCTAAGCCGAGGATTACCTCCAGCCGTACTCAGCCTCAGCATAGCAACAGAGCCACATCAAAGCAAGGTTGTGGCTGGGATCGTCACCAACTTTTACACAGGTGAGACCTACTACGCTGAAAAAGACAAGGGCGCAACACTGGACGGTTACCCAGTCAAGACGTCACCCTACATACCATACAGGCATGGACTCATCGGCATGGATATCAGCAAAGACCCCAGACTAGAAAAAACAACAATTCTCATCTCAGAGAGTCGCCACACACGCCAAGAAGGATGTAGTGCATCTAGCCTATGTCATGTAGCTGCAGGGGTTCTTGACGCTCATATTGATCTACGTGGAATCGTAAGAGCCACAGACATCAGCGCAGGGCTATTCATAATAGAGGAAGCAGGCGGTGTCTATAGTATAAACGGAGAGTTATTTGGGGATCTACCGTTAACCAGAGCAACTAGATGTAATGTAGTAGCCGCCAACACCAAGCGTCTCCACGATGAGATACTGGAGCTAATAGAATGAAGCACCCGTCAACGCCTATACCAGCAACACTTCTAGAGAGACCCAACAGATTCCTAGGCGTCGTAGACCTAGAAGGCGACCACGTTGAGTGTTTTATCCCGAACCCAGGTAGAATGCATGAACTCATGGTACCGGGCACCAGAGTCTACCTCATCCATAAGCCCGGAGACCACCGCAAAACAAGCTACGATCTAACCCTAGTTGATTACAATAATACCTTGGTGAGCATCGACAGCAGGCTACCCAACTACATGCTACAAGAAGCCATCAATCAAAACAAACTACCAGAGTTCAAATACTACACGGTAGAACGTAGAGAACCCAGCTTCCACGACAGCCGACTAGACCTCAAACTCAGCGATGGAAAAAATCAGATACTCTTAGAGGCGAAGAGCTGCACACTGGTGGAAGATAATATTGCTTTGTTTCCTGATGCGCCCACCAAGCGGGGAGCTCGTCACATGAATACACTCATCAAAGCACTGGAACATGGAAGAGCATCTGTATGCTTCATTATCCAACGAGATGACGCTTCCGAATGGCGTCCACACGTTGAAATGGACCCTTTATTCACGCATAACCTCAGAAAAGCCGTAAAAAACGGCGTTGAGGCCTACGCTTTCACCTGTAAGATTACATTAGAGGGAGCAACCATAGAGAAAAGCATCCCAGTGAACCTAGAAAAACAAGCCATAGAATAAGAGACAGCCTAAACACGCTCCCTTATCGCAGAGAGCCCATAAAACCGCTTAAACGCCTAAACCATAGCGGATGAGTTTTTAAGCACCAATACGTGTCTAACGTGGAAAGAGGTCACTGAATGGGAAAGAAAAAGGTACTAAGTGAGAAGAACCTCAGACAAGTAGTCTACCCCAGTGAGAACGATGTACTCGGAATAGTCCAGAAACTACTGGGCTTCGACAGAGTCCTCGTTAAATGCCAAGACGGATTTGTACGTACATGTCGCATCAGAGGAAAAATGAAGCGACGGACCTGGATAAGGGAAGGAGACATTGTGCTAATAAGCCCATGGGACTTCCAGAATGAAGAACGCGGCGAGATCTTCCACCGCTACACTCAGAACCAGGTCGATGACCTCCGCCGTAAAGGCATTTTGCTCATTGAATAGGCTCCCTGATCGCAATGTCCAACCATAGGGACCATGAGGAGAAGGGTGACGCCCTAACTCGCAAGTATGAGGAAGACGCTCTCTTCAAGGACAAGAACAAGGAAGAGTTCAGAGTCATCGAAGAGGTATTTGACCGTCTAACCCTCAAGGGTATGCACAAGCTCCTGAGCAAGGGAACCATTGACAAGCTCCACGGAGTCGTCAAAACGGGTAAGGAAGCTAGGGTCTACTATGCAACAGACCGGGATGACCGAGAGCTTGCTATCAAGATTTACTATACTCATACCGCAGAGTTCCGTAAGGGAATGATGCAGTATATTCAGGGTGATCCACGGTTCAAGAAGGTGCGTAAGAACACCCGTAGCATGATATACACTTGGAACCAGAAAGAGTTCAACAACCTGCAGTTATGCGAGGAAGCAGGAGTCAACAGCCCAAGACCCATCGAGTTCATCAGAAACATACTCGTAATGACTTTCATCGGAGAGGATGGAATCCCCGCACCTCTACTCAGAGAACGAGCTCCTGAAGACCCTCAAACATTCTACGAGCAGGTGCTTGACGAGATGCAGCTCATGTGGCAGAAAGCAGGACTAGCCCATGGTGACCTCAGCGAATACAATATCATGATCAGTGACGAGAAGCCCGTTATTTTTGATGTCAGTCAAGCTATGCTAACGATACATCCTTTGGCGCAGGTACTGGTTGAACGGGATATACAGAACGTAAATTACAACTTCAAAAGACTGGGAGCGGAGATCCGTGACCCAAGAGAGCTAAAAGAGTGGATAACAGGTGGAACAGAAGACATATATTAGAATACCCGGAGAACGAGTCGGAGCCCTCATAGGACCCGGGGGCAAGACCAAGAAACGCATCGAGGCAACGTTCCAAGTAGACTTAACAATAGACAGCGAAACTGGAAACGTGGATATTCGCGTCAAACCAGACCAATCTGATGTATCAGTTCTTTTCATAGTCCGAAACGTTGTACGCGCAATAGGCAGAGGTTTCAGCCCGAAGAACGCGTTACAGCTCATGAACGAGGACTTTGATCTCATAATAATGGACCTTGAGGAATATGTTGGAAGAAGTAAGAACGCCCAGAACAGGGTCAAGGGTAGGATAATAGGTAAAGAGGGCAAGAGCCGCACCATGATAGAGGAGCTAACAGAGTGTCTTGTATCAGTATATGGTGGAACAGTGGCTATAATCGGTCCCTATGATATGCTACCAGTCTCAAAAGAGGCTGTGAAGATGCTTATCAATGGATCATTCCATAAGACAGTTTGGAATCATCTATATGCGTATAGACGCAAGATGAAAAAGGAAAAGGGAGAGCTCTGGTACGAGCCAGCCCGCCGGAGAGAATAATCTATGTCACAGCCTGAATACCAATCGATTAGTCCAAGCGACTTCTTCTACAGGAATAGAGAGATCGCGGGCTTCAGCAACCCCAGCAGGGCTACCTACACGGCTGTTAGGGAGCTCATAGAGAACAGCTTGGACGCAGCCGAGACCAGACTCGTACCACCCGAGATCTATCTCAGAATCAGCGAGGTCGCGGACCAAAAGGACACCGAGACCAAGATCTATATTCTACGGGTTGAGGATAACGGGACAGGCGTCCCCGCTGAGCACGTACCCAAAGTATTTGGACAAGTCTTCTACGGCAGTAAATATGAGCTTAAGCAAGCCAGAGGCACCTTCGGGCTGGGTGGCACTATGGCGGTTATGTATGGCCAGATCACGACCCATGAGCCTGTGAAGATCGCCAGTAGTACGGGTGGCAAGATCCATGAGTTCGTGATGAACATTGATATTCAGAACAACCGTGCTAACATTTTCAAACACACTGTAAAGGAAAACCCTACCAAGTGGCGAGGTACAGCCATAGAGATTCAAATGGACGGCGATTACAGCCGAATCATGTACAGACTTATTGAGTATCTTAAGCAGACAGCCATGGTAGTACCCTACGCTGATATCACCTATGTTGATCCAAGAGGTAGGCTCTACAAGTTTGAGCGGGGCACAACAAAGATGCCTCCGCTTCCCGAATCTGTGCTTCCTCATCCTCACGGTGTTGATGTTGAGACATTCAAACGGCTTATTGCGACAAAAAAAGCCAAGAACATCAAAGATTTCATGATGGATAACTTTCAAGGCGTAGGAGCCATTACTGCTGAACGATTCCTTGAAATGGCTGAGATAAGCCAGAAAACTAAACCAAAAAAGCTAACCCCCGAAGATATTGTCAGAATCGTGCGCACCACCAAGGAATATAACAAGTTTAAGCGCCCAATCGCTAGTTGTCTGAGCCCAATAGGAGAAGAACTCTTAGAGACAGGGATCACGAAGGAGCTTGCATTAACCGAGGAAGATTATATCAAGGTGGTTACCCGCAAACCCAGCACATACCTCGGGTATCCATTCATCGTTGAAGCAGCGGTAGTAACAGGAAGAACCATAAGAAAGACCCACGGCTCAGGCATTACACTATACCGTTTCGCAAACCGCATCCCATTACTGTTTGATGAGGGAAGCGGAGTAATCTGGAAAGCAGCTAACAAGAACATCAACTGGAAAACCTATCGCATTGAGAGTGATACCCCACTTGTGATAGTGGTACACATCTGCAGCACCAAGATACCATACAAGAGCGTAGGAAAAGAGTTCATGGCAGACCAGCCTGAGGTCGAGAAAGAGGTAACCAACGCCATTAGAGAAGCCGCACGTGGCGTCAGAGGATTCATGAGCCGTAGACACAGGATTGCTCGTGAGAAACGTCGCCTCAATATATTCAACAAGTTCCTTCCCAAGATAGCCGAGTTTTCAGCCAGGTTAGCTGAGAGAGAACCACCGAACATAGATAAACTGCTTAGTTTAGTGAGCGCGGATATACCTGAAGTTGAGAAAAAATTAGAGGAGGTACCTGAGATTGTCGAAGAATCATCGGAGTGAATCAGATCGAAGAAGGGAGGCAATGGAAAGGAGCCTCACCCAGCTTGGTAACCTAATATATGATCAGATCAACAACCAAGAATTCCCATGGATACACATGCAAAGCAGGTCCACAGACAACATAGTATACGATGCAAACATCAGACAATATGTTCTAGGACCAAGAATGATCAGACGCCATAGCAGAAACATCCGCCACATCAGACCATTCACACAACTAATCTGGACCGCTTGGTTCGCCAAAGAACTGGTAACCCAGAGAAAAACCAGCACCCTCAGGGAAACCTACTACTCAGCAAGAGGTCAACGAGATATCGAGTACAGTGACCAAACCGAGTCAGATAACATAATCACAGACCTAGAAGTAGCTCTAAACAGAGCTCGTGAAGAGTTTAACATATTCCCAGCGGAGAGAAGCAGCATCTTCGGCGATCTTACCATCGAGTACACGGTTCCCGGATACGAGGGAAGACGCACAAACCTCACTGATCACCCTGACGGCGTCATGATTGGCCCAGCTATTACCAGCAGCGAGTTCCTTGAGACAACCGCAGACAAGGTACTGGTTATTGAGAAGGGCGCCATGTTCAACAGACTCGTCGAGGAGAGGGCTCATGAAAAGTTTAACGCGTTACTTATTCAGACAGCGGGTCAAAGTCCTCGTTCTACGCGTGCCATAATTAACAGGCTGCATGAAGACTATGACCTTCCAGTGTATATCTTCACGGACGCTGATCCATGGGGACTGCACATTGCAATGGTTATCATTAGTGGTAGCGCTAACGCTGCTCATCTTAGAGGGCTAGCTACGCCTGACGCGAAATGGATTGGGGTGCTTGGAAGCGACATCGTGAACTATAAGCTGCCTACTGAGCCGTTGACGGAGTATGACCATAAAAGACTCCACGAGTTGAAGGCTGATCCTCGGTATGATGATCCCTTCTGGCAGGAGGAGCTTGATATCTTGTTAGAGATAGAGCAGAAGGCTGAGCTGGAGGCATTCAGCCGGTATGGCCTCACCTATATCGTTGACGAGTATCTACCAGCCAAGTTGCAGCAGTAACCATTTTAACCCTATTCTACATCAAGATGGTGAACGCCAATGGTTGACCTCCCTAAACTCGATCTAACAGGATTCACATCAGTCCTTGCCGGGTTCATATTCCTCGCAACCGGACTATTAATGTTCATCAACGCAAGCAACACAGTACCTGACCCAGTAAGTCCAGCTGTCATCAAGCTCCTCGGAGTGATATCTGTCTTGGTGGGAGTGGTCCTACTGGCTTCGCGGGATGAATAGAAGTGGCTGTTAAGGGCATTGTTTTAGCTGGTGGTATGGGCACCCGATTCAGACCCATCACAAATTATCTTCAGAAATGCATGGTCCCAATAGGGGACAAAGAGAAGCCAATACTAGAATACATCATCAGGCTCTACAGACACCATCAGATCAATGACCTGGTGTTACTAGTTGGTTATAGGTATCTCCAGATCGAGAACTATTTTGACCATGGTGAGCGTTTTAACGTAAACATCACTTATGTGGAGGATAAACCCGGGTGGAAGGGAAGTGCAAACGCGATACTGAACGCCTACCATGAGGGAGCATTCAGCCGTGAGGACACCTTAGTAGTCTATTACGGGGATATTGTGAGCAACATAAATCTAAACGAGTTGCTCAAACAACATGAAACAACTGGCGCAAAAGCAACCATAGCTCTTACAACTGGTTTAAAGATCAATGAGGGCACTGCAGAGGTTGAAGGAGACTGGGTGAAAAGCTTCCAAGAGAAACCCAGACTCCAGACTAGCGCAAGCATCGGTATACTAGTGCTTGATGGCTCTGTTATTGACGACGTGCTTGAGCTTCATGAGGTGGGACAGTTCCCAAGCTTCGACCTGATGGGTGACGTGGTCCAATATCTGGTTGAGAAGAAGCAGAAGGTAGCAGCTTATCTTACCAACGCCTTCTGGTATGATGTGGGGAGTATCGAGCGCTATGAGCGACTCAGCAACGAGCGTATCAGTGAAGAGTTAGGCTATCTATTATAGCGTCGATAAATTCTTATTCTATACCTAAACGTATCAAGCGAGCTAGATTGTTAAAGACCCTAGTCTTAGCAGGAGGGTTCGGTACCAGGCTCAGACCCTTGAGTTGTAGCCGACCAAAAGCACTTTTCCCAGTAGCCAACAAACCACTAATCGACTATACGCTAGAGTCATTGAGCGAGGCGGGCGTCGAGACCGTTGTTTTGGCGGTTTACTATATGGCGGAGTCGCTTGTACGTTACCTTGGTCCAACCAAAAATGACCTTGGAATTCTGTATCTTCGGGAGCAGCGCCCAATGGGTACTGGTGGTCCCATAAGACAAGCCCGTGACATGATGAACGGGGAGAAGTTTATGGTGATGAACGGAGACCTTCTCACGGATTTCGATTACAAGCGATTGATCAACTATCATGAGGAGAAGGGTGGAATCGCCACAGTAGCACTCACACAGGTTGAAGACCCATACAGGTACGGCTCAGTGGAACTGGACTGGGAGGGAAGAATAACACGATTCGTGGAAAAACCAGAGCTTGGGAAAGCTCCTAGCAACCTCATCAATGCTGGTATCTACATACTTGAACCCGAGATATACGACTACATTCCAGACGGCGGAAAAGTACGTATAGAAACAGAGGTATTCCCTAAATTCTGTCTCTTATACACATCTGACGCTGCCGACGAATTAGACGGTGTAGATCTCGGTGGTCGCCGTATCATTA
>CALGBN010000268.1 GCA_937877765.1 Candidatus Bathyarchaeota archaeon
TTTTTCAAGCAGAAGACGGCATACGAGATGTAGAGAGGTCTCGTGGGCTCGGAGATGTGTATAAGAGACAGCAGTGGGAGTGGGGAGACGAGTTCTGCATCGTATTCAAACGAGTGATGGAGGGACACACCCCCCAGTGTAGCACAGCCGCAGAATGCATGCAGCCAATCTACGAGGAAGGCGAAACCGTACAGACCCTAGGAATGTACAGTGAGCCAGACACACCATACGTCTTCGGAGAATGGGATTTTGACCTCGACTTTGACCACCCAGAAAACAGCACACATCAGTTCAGATGCGTAAGCGTCTACGGACTCACAGACAACCACAACGCCATGGACCCCAACCTCAACGAAGGAGTCTTCCGGATCGATAAGGAAGTACTCTACCAGCTTAACGAGGTATTCAACCCATGGGACCTCAAAGAAGCAGCCGAACTAGACTCATTCAGATGGGCCCAGAAAGGCGGCATCACAGACACCATAGTACTCACAAGCCACCTCTACGACAAATACGGCAACCCACGGGACTGCCTAGACGGAGAACATACAGTATGGTTCCCAGAGAAATGGGGCTACTATTGTAACTTCACCGAAAAAGTAATCCTCTATGGCTCAAGCGGCGCGACACTACTAACAAGACCAGACGACTATACCGTAAGCGAAGACACAATCATCATCACAGCAGACACAACAGGATACACCCACTACAAGGTACTATACTCGACCAAACTAAACGAGCTAAACGAGGAATGGCACAACGGTAGATGGGAGTGGACCATAATCGGCGAAAACAGCCACGCAAGTGACAGCCTTGGCTCAGCCATGCTAACATCATCGTGGAGCGACTGGAAGAACAAGGAAACATGGCTCACAGGACTCGATATAAAAAGCGAGGACATCGGACCAAGCATCCCATGGGTCATGAGAAAATTCACCGACACACAAAGCGAGATGCGTCTCAACTACCATTTCGACGAAGACACAGGCGACCACCGATCAGCCTTCAAGGATGACTGGTGCACACCAGACAACTGGGACAAAACCACCACAATACACCCATACGCCATAAGCAGCAGCGACCTCATCATAGTAGGAGGCCCTATCGCAAGCCTATCAGCCGAATACATGAACGACTTTACAGACGCCAAGATATTCACAGGTTACGGCGACGGATTCTACGCACAAGGATGCTGGGCTAGAACCACACAAGACCACTACCAAGGCGATGTACTCATGGACCTTGTGGACGACGAACTATGGTACAACAGCATAGACACCGAGGACGACATCGGACACGCCATAGTATCCACCTACAAGGACCTAAACGAGACCGTGGGCTTCACCGTCTACGGATACACAGCAGAAGACACCTACTACACATGCTACGCCCTACGAGGAGGACTATTGTCATGGCTACAAGAGATACAATGTGGAACCACAACGATAATCCTAGAGATCGACTACGAGGACCTGCACCCAGTAGGCTTCCACGTCAAGGAATGCTTGGGCACCATAACAGAGTGCACAGGATTCATGACCAACTTTAAGGACGTAGAATACGCGCAAAACAAGGCAGCCGCAGAGGCAGCAGTAATGGCAGAAGCAGCGGACCTAGGAATATGCTACAAGCTAGTAGACATCGAGTGGTGCGCACAGCTACACCCAGACCCATAAACACCCAATCCCCCTTTTTCTTTTAATACCAATACCACACAATATTATATAGATAAAATTGTCAGCCGAGGAATACATCAAATCAGCCGCAGAGACAGCCCGGACATTATGGGGAAAAGAAGCAGAAAAAGCCAGACCCCACATAGAAGCCACCGCCAAATCCACCCACAAGGTATCCACGACACTCTTGACACCAGAACAAGAGCCAGTCACACGGCTAAGCTACGGTGATACCCCATGAAGCCATACATGATGAGCCTCACAGAGGCAGCCAAAGCACTCAAAACAAAAGAAATCACGCCCATCGATTACACGGACTCGCTGCTGGAACGAATACAAAAAACAGAGCCACAGATACACGCATGGGTAACCATAGAACCAGAGAAAACACGAAGAGCAGCAGTAAAAGCTACAGAAACAAAGCCACATAGCATAATTCACGGAGTCCCCATAGGCGTCAAGGATATCTACAGCACAGCCGGAACACGCACAACAATGGGCTCACCAATATACAGAAACCATATACCAGACAAGGACGCAGCCATGGTACAGAAAATCAAGGAAAAAGGCGCAATAGTACTGGGAAAAACAGAGACTACAGAGTTCGCCCTACACGACCCAGCCCCCACCACAAACCCATGGAACACCCGCCACACCCCCGGAGGATCAAGCCTGTCTCTTATACACATCTGACGCTGCCGACGAATTAGACGGTGTAGATCTCGGTGGTCGCC
>CALGBN010000269.1 GCA_937877765.1 Candidatus Bathyarchaeota archaeon
CCATACCCGGACAATAATGGCAGTCATATGCGCTTACCTCTAAGCCCTTGACGTGGATAGCGAAATCAGGTGCTTCTCCACCGATCTCCTTGGCTGCCGCTCTAGTTCCTTTACCGAAAATGGCTCCATTTCCTTTCATCTCAGCCATCTCGTATAGCAGCTTCTTGGCTCCTTCAAAGTCACCGAACTTGAGGTTCATATCTACGAGACCCTTCTCGGCGCACTCCATGGCGAAGCCTATACAGCTTCCTGCTCCTATTGTGTCCAATCCTAGCTGGTCACATATCCTGTTCAAGGTACCTACCTGTGCAAGGTCACCTATTCCGATGTTTGGTCCAAGCATTGTTACGTTCTCGTAGTCTAGCTCAGACTCTATGCCCTCGCTGTCGATTATCGTGTTTCCACAGATCATGTTGCAGTTTGGACATCCACGCTGAGTAACGGTAGCAGCGTGTACCGCGTCGCCGTTTACATTATCAATGTGCTCGAATTGTCCTTCGCTGAAGTTACGTGTGGGTAGAGCTGATGCTGTCTGCATCATGTCGGCGGCCATCATGGTGCCTACCTTCTTCCAGTAGGGGAAGGCATCAAATTTGGGTATCTTTGCGAATCCTTCCTTACCTAGCTTGGATAGCTCTTCTGGGTGAGCTGCTGGAATCTCCCGTTTACCGTTGAATATGACGGCTTTGAGGTGTTTGCTGCCCATGACTGCGCCCATTCCAGGGCGTCCTCCGGCTCTACCTTTCTGAGCGACCACCGTGGCGATGTTACAGAGGTTTTCTCCACTCTGTCCAATTATCAATACACCTGTGGCTCCGCCGTGCTTCTCTAATAGCCAGTCCTCTGTCACATAGCTGTCCTTGCCCCAGAGGTGGGTGGCGTCTAGTATCTCAACTTTATCGTCTACAACCGAGATATAGACTGGTTTCTCTGATTTTCCTGTGACTACGACTGCGTCTAAGCCACATTTTCTCATGTTTACAGCTGCACGGGTTCCGAGGTTACCGTCTCCATATCCTCCAGTTAGGGGGCTCTTGGCAGCTACTACCATCTTGCCGCTGTTGGGCACCGAATACGCGGTGTATGGGCCTGCTGCGAATATTAGCATGTTTTCGGGTCCGAGGGGGTCTGCTCCTTGGGGTAGTTCATCCCATAGGAGTTTGACTGCGAGTCCTCTTCCTCCGATGAAGCGTTTGGCTATGTCCTCATCGTAGGTTGTGATCTTTGATGTTCCCTTTGTTAGGTCTACTCTGAGGATTTTTCCATTCCATCCCTTCATGTTTATCGGTTATCAGAATCATTGACCCTGCTTAAGCCTTTTACCATCGATAGGCAACGGTATACAAATCGCTACTATGAAAAAGAGACTAACCACCTACAACAAAGGGCATGATAACCACATCATCCTCGTCACAGAGCTTAGTTTCCACACCATCAAGCAAATCAATGTTCTTCCCATTAACCATAATACCTAGATCTGGTCCGCCCACCTTGAACTCACCAAGATAACCTCCTCTAGTGCGTCCAGAATCTCGTTGAATATAGTTAGTAAGAGATAGGACGCTTGAGCCCTCATCAAGCTCGACAGTGTGTTTACTGCCCACCATCTCCGCTACGTCACCGAATAAGCGAACCTTGACTTGCATAACAC
>CALGBN010000270.1 GCA_937877765.1 Candidatus Bathyarchaeota archaeon
GGTTATGGAAGTCTTTTGTGAAGTTGCCGCCGTGGAATGTGAGCACTCGTTTGGGTTTGCATTTCCTGATGTGACTCATTAATCCCTTGTAATCAGCATGGTCGCTCAAGGGGAAGGCGATTCGTTTTCTACCCATTATAGTTGCCCAGCCTGAAGCCAACGCGATATCAAGATTATCGTACTTGGGTTTACTGCCTTTTGGCGTAATCAACGCACACTTCCCCGAATCCAGCAGGTCCTTACCCTCGTCACTCGCCGCATCAACAGAATCCAAGTTATACCCGTATTTTCGGTAGAGGTCTGTTACACGTGTCGCGGATTTTGCGGTTACAACTGGGAGATTGGTGTACTGATTGAGTATGCTAATGACCTCCTGTGCGTTACCGATGCTGTCTGTCTTGAATGTGGGTATCCTGCCTTGTAGTACAGTGTTTACTGACCACTGATACACCTCAACGGCAACATCCTCTCTTTTAGGGAACTGGAACATAGGTGACCCGAAAGTGGTCTCAATAACCATCATATCACATTTTACGGGCGTAGCTGGCACCATTGTGAAAGTGTCTTCTGTACAGAGGTCGCCTGTGTATAGTACTGAGCCTTCAGGTGTGATTACCTCGAATTGTACACTGCCCAGTACGTGTCCACTGTTATGCACCTTGACCTCCAAGTCATCAATCTTAACAGAGTCACCGACCTTAACCTCATTTAACCCATCGAGTCGTTTCCAACCCATCACCTCAAGGAGATCATTGGTTTCCTTAGTGGCGTATTTTTCTCGTTCAGGGTGTTTGAACGCTGATGCGTGATCGGCGTGGGCGTGTGATACAAACGTGGGGAAGCTGTGGCTGTTGCGTGTAGGGTCCAGCATTATCCCTTGGTCACCGTACTCGACCAATATGCCTCCAAGCTGCCGGACCTTAAGCTCCACCCTAATATCACCTATAAATGGTCTTGTTTTTTATGAATTGTCTCATTTAACCTATGGGCGGTATATATAGTAGATGGTCACCTTGTCTGCAGCTTGATTATAGCTTGTGCTAAGTCACCCTCACATTCCTCAAGGGTTCTACGGGCGACATCCATACCTACGTTTGCTTGTTGGGCCACCAATAGAATATCTGCTTCAGGTATCTCCAGTGGAGCTTCCTCAGGTTCGGGTGCTGCTTCACCAGTGCTTGGTTTGCGTTCGGTTTCTGTTCCGCCTGCGACTTGGTACATCTTGGTTCCCTGTACGTTGATGCTTGTTACTTGGGGTCCTTCGATGACTATCTCGCGTTTGTCGCCTTGTAGTATTACTCGTTTGATGTCTCCTAGCTCGTTCATGTTCATGCCCATTTGTTTCATCATTCTTCGGGCACGTCTGCTATCCATACGGGTCACTGAGATTCACCTACACAAGTAACAAGGAACCCACTTTTAAATCCTTAATCAAGCCACAAAAGGATTATGAGACCTTGATCTCTATGGCGTCTACCGGGCAGTTCTTCTCACAGTCTAGACAAGCACTACATTCACGGGGATTCGCGACAAGCGGAGCATCATCGAGCCACTCAAAGACACCATAGGCACAAGATCGAAGACACTGTTTGCAACCAGTACATGTATCGTAATCGATCTTTACCCTTACATTCATAGAAATTCCATTTGATGATGAAAAATAAAGTATTCTAAAATATAGGAGAGGTTACTTGCTTGCTGCTTTTACGGTGTTTTTCAACAGCATAGCAATGAGCATGGGTCCAGTGCCACCGGGTACAGGGGTATAAGCTGAAGCCTTTTCATAGACCTCTGGGTCTACGTCGCCGAATACTTTCTTGCCTTCATAGATGTTCCCGTTATCGATGATTATGACTCCTTCCTTAACCATATCCGGTTTCACGAAGTGCTTCTTCTGTATCTCGGTGCTGATAACATCAGCGTCCTTGATACGTTTCGCGATATGTGGACAACCCTCATCCACCTGTGTAACGTTTGATGAGAGATTCATCACATATGCAGCTAGTGGCTTGGACAGGAAGTTGCTTGAGCCTACTATCACCCAGTGTTTCTTATTGGGGTCAATATCATAGCGCTTGAATAGCTCCATGATTGCCTCGACGCCTGCCGGTGGGTAGCATTCCTCGTTCATTAATAGCTTACCCAGCGTGTTGGGGCTTAGCCCGTCAACATCCTTCTCTGGATCGATAGCGTCCACGGCTTTTAGCTCGTCTAATCCTTCAGCAAGTGGCAACTGTACCATGATCCCATGTATCTTGGGGTCCTTGTTGAGTTTCTCAACCAGAGCCACAAGTTCCTCGTCTGTGGTCTCTTCAAGGTGGTGGAACTCACAGTACATGCCGATTTTTTCTGCTCGTTTCTTCTTGAGTTTTACATACCGTGCACTGTACTGGTCATCACCGGTAAGTACCAAGGCTAAGCCGGGGGTTATTCCTTTCTTGGCTAGCTTCTCGACCTCTGCGGTGAGTTCTTCCATCACTTTGTTGGTGGTTTCTTTTCCGTCTAATATTGTAGGCATCTTAGCTCAGTCCCTTGATTACTCCGTCTTCGTCGATGTCCATATCGTTGGCTGCTGGTTTGCTTGGGTGAGCAGGCATGGTGTTGATGTCTCCACAGTAGGCTACGATGAAGCCTACGCCTGTGCTTGGCTTGAGCCTGACGATTGGTAGGATGTAACCCTCTGGGGGCATTCCCTGTATCCTGTCGTTGTCTGTGAGGCTCAATGGTGTCTTCGCCATACAGATTGGCATCTTGTCAAAGCCAAGCTTCTCTATCTTACGTAGATCACGGCGTGCTCCACTATCAAGCTCGATATCAGCTACCTTGTACATCTTCTGTGCAATTGTCCTTATCTTCTCTTCAACCGGCATATCAAGTGGGTAAAGGAACTGGAAGTCGCTTGGCTTCTCAGCCTCAGAAAGCACTAGCTCCGCTAGCTCTGTTCCGCCGGGTCCACCTTTGAGCACTGTATCTGTGAATGCAGCAGGTATACCTTCAGCTTTCGCCCAGTCGAGAACAACCTTGATCTCTTCATCATCGTCGGTGTAGAAGTGATTCATACAGACCACTGGCCTTAGCCCGAACTTCTTAACGTTATCAACCTCGTTAGCCAAGATAGGCAAGCCTTCCTTTACCTTCTCTGGGTCTGCGTTCTTGAGGTCACGGTACTTGACGCCAGCGTGACGCTTCAGGGCCTTAATCGTAGCAACAACCACTACGACGCTTGGTTTGAGGCCTCCAGCCCTTGATGCTATATTCATGAACTTTTCCATACCAAGATCTGCGCCAAAGCCCGGCTCAACAACTACATAGTCTGTGAGTTTTAGTGCTGTCTTGATGGCTGCGAGGCTTGGGCATCCGTGGGCGATGTTTGCGAATGGACCTCCGTGGATGATTGCAGGAGTGTTTTCCAGTGTTTGGACTAGGTTAGGCTTGACTGCTTCCTTCATCAGGATAGCCATTGCGCCTACGCCGCCGATCTCCTTGGCTTTTACAGCATCTCCTTTGCTGTTGTAGGCGACTGTAATCTCGCCCATGCGCTTTTTGCAATCCATAAGGTCCTTGCTTATCGCGTGAATAGCCGCTATCTCTGACGCTGTTGTAATCTCAAAGCTGGTCTCATATGGGACTCCGCCGAACTTGTCTCCGAGTCCTACAACCATGCTTCTTAGGAAACGGCTCTCAATGTCCAATACACGTTTCCACATGACGTTCTTGATGTCAATATCTAACTCGTTTCCTCTGTAGATATGATTCTCCATGAGGCTTGTGAGCAGGTCATGTGCACATGTGATGGCATGAAGGTCGCCTGTGAAGTGGATGTTGATGTCTTCCATTGGTAATACCTGTGCGTATCCACCGCCTGCTGCTCCGCCTTTTATGCCAAATACGGGTCCAAGGCTTGGCTGTCTGAGAACTACTATGTTTTTCTTCCCTAGTTGTCCAAGTGCCTGAGCCAGACCAACTGCCATTGTGGTCTTACCTTCACCTGTCTTGGTGGGGGTAACCGCGGTAACAACGATTAGTTTACCGTCAGGTTTGTCCTGTCTACTTCGTAGGACCTCTGGTTTGATCTTTGCCTTGTATTTACCATACATTTCAATGTCGTCGTCTGTGAGTCCAAGACTCGCAGCGATCTCTGTGATGGGTTTGAGCTCTGCGCTCTGAGCAATTTCGATGTCTGGAGGAATTGCCATATTTATTCCGTTAATAATCGTTGACTACGCATTAAAATCTGTTGAAAGAAAAAAGTGTTAGATGCCCTCATAGAGCGTCTTGTACTCCTTATCGGGCCCCGGCTTGGTGAGACTCCACTCATATCCACGCTGAGTAGTCACATACTCAGGCCAAGGCAGATCAATCGGCGGATAGAAATTCTTGGGCAACAAAGGTGCAACCCATTTGCTACCACCAATACCACCACCAGTCCGTTCAATGAACTCCTTGTTTGCTTCAGCGAGATCAGCTGGATGAGTTAACAGATCAATTATAGTTATACCTAGTGTCTTGGATGCAGTAACTATACCCGGGTT
>CALGBN010000271.1 GCA_937877765.1 Candidatus Bathyarchaeota archaeon
CTTTAGGGCCGAACTACCTTATTTTCATCAAACTCAAGTACTTGAAAACGGGAAAAACAACACTATTCTGTTCAGCGCCTCTCGACTTGAGATAAGTGTTGAAGTAATTCCACCCCACTAAGCCGTCACCAACCTCGGGCTCAAGACAATAAAACGCCACATTGGCAAGCCTTTGAGCCATATCAACGTGATAGCTGCCTGCTGGATAGGTCTTGGTTGTCTTAAACCATCCTCCGGCTAACTTGGTCATCTCATAGAGCCGGATCCATCCTTTCTTGATCTCCTCAAACTCATCGACAATATACTCGTAACCCTCCAACTGAACAGGGTATTCTAGCTGAGTAACTTTGACTCCATGTTGCTTTAGTTTCTCGGCTACATTTGTTAGCTCCTCGGGGAATACGTAGCCTCGTGGAGTGATACTGTCATGGGTTCCAATGGGTTTGGTTAGGTCTTTGACGCCTTTGATTAGAGTTGGTTCTCCTTCTCCTATCCAGTGTCTTATGATGCTGGTGCCCGGAATATACTCTTCTTTACGATTTGGATATGCGTAAAGGTCGCAGGGTTGGTCTTGTTCGGTGTATTCTCCTTCAACCCAGTTTCTGAGTTCACCTGTTGGCGCTTTTTCCATAATCTCCTTGATTATGGATTCATCGGTTTTATGGCACAGTTCCTGAATCTCAGCACCATTATTGTGTACATATTCAAGGAGGCAATGACAGAAGGCGTAACTCGCGTAGATACGTTTCTCAAAACCCACGTGTCCCGGAGTCTCGGTCAAAATACTCAACCGGTTTCTTAACCCAACCGCGTTTACGATAAACTTCGCCTCAACACTGTAACCGCCTGCAACTGGGTCCCATGCCTCGGGTGGCCATTTATCCCAGTCATAATCTGCGTGAGTGTAGAACATGCATCCGTATTCTTGTTCAGCTTTTTCCTTGATGGCTGGGAGCATTGTGTATTGGGTGTATTGTCTTGGATCTGGGTGGGCTGTGGGTGTGTAGCTGGGTGCATAGAGTATGCTGTATCCGTGTTGTACTCTGCCCATACTGTGAAGGTCAAGGAAAACCATTGGGTCCCACTTGTTGAGGACGTTCTCGTATAGTCCCTGCATATTTAGGGTCTCCATTTTTATAGCGTCTCGGTTCACATCAGCGTCCATTGCGTTGTGTCTGATACTTTGAATATGAGGTGTACCGCTGAATGTGCTTGTGTTTTTGACTTCCCATGCCTCGTTGCCATCGGGGTTAAAGTCTGGAGCTAGTATGATGATCAGTTTGTCGAGAAGGTAATTGTGTTTACCGAGGGCTATGTCTCGCATGAGCATCAGTACCGCTTCTTTGCCCTCTGCCTCTGATGGGTGGATGTTTCCCTGAATGTAGACTATGGTCTTGTCTGTTTCTTTTGCTTCCTCTGGTGTCTTGACCCTTGGGTTGCTAAGTATTACTAGCGGGGCTACTCGGCGTAGGTCGCTGATGAAGAGTCGTTCTATGTGCATGTATTCGCTGTTCCACGCTAGCTTGGAGATGTATTCCAGCATCTGTATGTGGGAACAGGTTCGTGTATACTCTGTTTGCTCTGGTATTGTCCAGTATTCCATGTCCCAATCATTGTTCCAGTTCTGGGGCACCTGTTTATCCCAGTATATCTTACCCATCTGAATCAACAGGAGTATACTATTTAGACAAATAAAAGAAGCCTCTCGCCCCTGTGTTCGATACGCTTCACATGATAACGCATATTCTTGAGACTAGTAGCGATGAAAGACACATCCTCCGGACTCAAAACAGGTGTAGTATCAGCCTTAACAAGAAAAACAGCCGTATCAGGGTCAAAGACATCAACCCCACGCCGCTTATTTACAGAAATATCATGCTTATCCACGCCGAGATGACGTAAAGCGCCAGCCATTAAAAGGATTAGCTCTTTTCGTCGCTCCTCAAGCATCTCGTTGACTGTTCTATCTGGTGGAGTTCGCATGGTTGATCTATTTTCTTCGTTTTAGCTCCTCGTTGATGGACTCTATTTGTTCTGTGGATAAGTCCACGTTGAATCGTTCCTTCATCCGTTTTTTAATCTCATCAAGAGAATTAGTATCTTCGGATGCTTTGGGGACAAGGTTGCACATATCCTCGACAAAGTTCCATGGGAAAACAACCCATCTCCAGCTGATCACATCACCATAATAATCTGGTGTAAACTTGCTTCCATCAATGTGTCTGAGTGCAGCGGTCTTGATTGAAGCCGGGTTCTTGGATTTTACATATTCAACTGCAACTAGCATACTCTCCCCTGTGTCAGTGATGTCATCAACAACCAAGACGTTTTTTCCAGTCAAGTCGATATCAAAGGGATACTTGATCTGAGCCTTACCATCAGGAGTAGCAGTTACCCCCCAGTGCTCCACCTTCAATGATACAAGGTCTTTTACACCTAGAAAATCGCAGAGCACCCTACTGAGCACCCATCCACCTCGTGCGAGTCCAACCATAAAATCGGGCTGAAAACCATCTTGTCTAATGCTATTAGCCACGTTCATGGCTAGTTTCTCGAATAGTTCCCAGCTCATTACCTCGCACTCGAAAGAATCAGACATAGCACACAAAGGTGTACCTTTTCTGGTTTAATGTTTTTGAATAAAAACTGTCTATTCTTCGGGCTCTGGAGGATAACTTGGATAAGAGCCATCAGAGTCAGTGACACCAGCCTCAGTTATCGCGATACGAACACGCTCCTCAGGCAGATACGGGCTATCAATAACCTGAATCAGACGAGTATTCTTGCGACCTTTACGAATGTAGACCCTGTGGTTGCATGCGTGAGCCATCACGTGTCCGCCTGTTGGTTTGTTTGGGTCTCCGAACATGACTGCGGGTGTTGCCTGCACTTGGTTTGTGGTGGTGCTTGCAACGCCCTCAAGGTCTCCCGGCTCTACTTTGCTCATCTTGTGAGTAAACAGGTGTTAACACTTTTAATAGTCAGGTATAGTTTGTGAGGGGTTGGTAGACTGAAAGTGAGTCTATGAGATGGAAAAATCTCTAAGCCTATAAACAGGCACACAGTATCTCTGGGTGAGTAACATTGGTCAAGTGCCCGAACTGTGGAGAAGAAAACCGAAAAAAGGCAATGTACTGCAGAAAATGCGGCAAGAAACTTCAGACAAACGTGTATGTGAAACGTAAAGAGCCTTGGGGAATAGTGCACATTGGGGTTATTCTTCTTAGCGTGTTATTGTTGATCACATCATTCGGTTTAATCATGGGCGGCACAGGCATGAGGTCCTTCAAGGACGTCATGACAGACGAGGACGGATACCTCATGAGTAAAACCCAAACAATACAGGTACCCAGCTACGGAATAGTAGCAGACGAGATCGATATCGAGTTAGACCAAGATGCAATGAGATTCTTCCAGAGACAAGGTGGTTTTGTAAGCTTCAAGGTAACCACTGAGAGTCTTGACCCAACCAAGGAGGTGTTTATTGGTGTAGCTCGTTACGCTGACGCGTATAGTTACATTGAGCCCATGGAGTACCATGAGATCGCTGATATTGATATGGGATGGGAAAGGGGAGAAGAACAAGAAACCGTATACGTTCTGCACCCGGGTGACGCACCAGCAACTCCCCCCACTGAACAAGACTTCTGGGTAGTTCAAGCATCATCAGCGGGGGAACAGACAATCTCATGGGAGCCAAAGGAAGGAAACTATTATGTGGTTTTGATGAACGCTGATGGCTCAGAGGGTATCACCGCGAATATCAGGTTGGGGGTACAAGTGCCCTTCTTTGGGGGGCTTGGGGATATATTGATTGGTGCTGGTGTGGTGGTTGGAGCAATAGGTTTGCTGATGTTATACTTCACCATTAAGCGGAATCAACCCTAAACCTTTTTCAACCTCGCCACGATGAAGGTGTAAGAAAGCAGCCACATAACGGTGAATAAAAATGACAAAAGACTACAAGGAAATGCTAAACCGCGCATACGAGCAGCTCCCTGAGCAGATCGAGGAACAGGACAGGTTCCAGATTCCACGCGCAAGAGTAACAAGACAAGGAAGACGCAGCGTAATCATGAACTTTAACGACATTGCGCAGGGACTTCAAAGAGAACCAGAGCACCTATTGAAGTTCTTATTGAAGGAGACAGCCACACGTGGCAACTATGATGGGACCAGAGTAGTCTTCCAAGGAAGATTCAATCAGGATAGCATCCAGAATCTCATTGAGATATACACAAACAAATACGTAATCTGTCCAGTCTGTGGAAGACCAGATACACATATTGTAAGGGATAAACGTCTCAGCTTCCTTCAATGTGATGCCTGTGGCGCCAGAAGCAGCATAGGAAAGAGCTAACTTGAGTAAAGTCTACGTCAAAACAATGACCCAGGGTAAGGATCGAGTTGTCGCGGTATGCGATGAAGAGATACTCGGAGAGACCCTTGAGGGCGGAAAAGTACCCTTCAAAGTAAGCGAGGGCTTCTACAAGGGAACTCTAGGGGACGTAGATGAGGCGATAGCTGCGATGAAGCAGGCGACTATCTGTAATCTTGTTGGTAAGAAGATTGTTGAGGCAGCCATTGAGTGCCGTATGGTGCATGAGCGTGCTGTAATTTATTTCGGGGATATTCCCCACGCACAGATCGTAAAACTCTAGCTCAGACAGACGCCATCAGGCGAGTTTTTCAGTATTCCACGTTCAATCAGGAAACTGATACTGTTTTCTGTCTCGCTTGGACTGAATCCTCTGCGAGTCATCTCGTTTACAAGCCAACTCGGTTGATAGAAGAAGCCTGGTATCTTGATTGTGTTGATTATTTGTTTGCTACAGGCTCTTATTCGGACCTCGTTGCTCATCTTGGGTCCGTTGATGGTCTCTATTCCTGTCTCTTATACACATCTGACGCTGCCGACGAATTAGACGGTGTAGATCTCGGTGGTCGCCGTATCAT
>CALGBN010000272.1 GCA_937877765.1 Candidatus Bathyarchaeota archaeon
TAATGATACGGCGACCACCGAGATCTACACCGTCTAATTCGTCGGCAGCGTCAGATGTGTATAAGAGACAGTCACTCCTGCCTCCTTTCAGCATCACAGTGTCAACAGCACCCGGAGCCACACAGTTCACATTAACACCATATGGTCCAAGATCATAGGCACTGCTCTTGGTAAGCTGAATAACCCCAGCCTTAGAAACAGCATAAGCCGTCTCCCCATCCATAGCAATACCAAAACCACTGTTAGACGAGATATTCACAATCTTACCATACCCCCGCTCCACCATATACCTCGCAGCCACCTGAGTACAGAGAAAAACGCCTCTGAGGTTAACCTCCATATGCATATCCCACACCTCATCAGTAGTCTCTAGAATACTGCCTCCCTTCGCGACCCCAGCGTTATTCACCAAAATATCCACCTTACCAAACTCCCGTATGACTGTGGAGAACATTCTCTCAACGTCATCACGCTTCGAGACATCACACTGAACCGCTAAAGCCCGACCCCCCATCTCCTTGATGGTCTCGACTACCTCATCAGCCTCCCCATGGCTCCGACTATAAACCACTACAACAGAGCAGCCTTCCTCTGCGAAAGCCAACGCGATACCTCGTCCTATACTACGGGAGCCCCCGGTGACAACTGCGACCTTATCTTTGAAACTCATCCCAATACTCACCAGTGAATACAAGATGCTACTACCTCAAATAATTAGCCATTCAGAAACAAGTTAAAAACCTAGATCAAAGAAATAGGAGCCTCCGGGTCTGCTGATTAGACCCCGTAGAAACTTTTTGCGTTCTCCCAGTACAGCTTCCTCAAGACCCCTTCTGGCAAGTCCAGTCCATTGATGAAGGTACCCCCAGTGTCCTCGGTATCAGCGTCATTAAACGGTAAGGGAGTGCCTCTTTCACATGTCTCAAATAGTATCCGCTGAGCCACATATCTCCCATCATAATAATGCAAATCATCGCTTTTACGTGCGAAGAGATCAGTGCCGAAAAGTATCCTGTTCTGGTATCTCATGATGAACTCACGTGATTTCTCGGTGTCCTTGCTCAGCTCACGAGCCATCCAGCGGCTTGACGCTGTATCCACTACAAAATTAGGATACCTTTCCATCCACTCC
>CALGBN010000273.1 GCA_937877765.1 Candidatus Bathyarchaeota archaeon
AAATTATCCCAACATCGTGACCTATGATCCCATTAACCCTGCCGATGACCAGCCTGAGGCAGCCTTATACACGGACGCCTCGGGCTTTGGTGAGAAGCTTGCCAACATAGGTGACTTGGATGGCGATGGACGCGATGATTTTGCTGTTAGCGCGGTAAGCTTGGATACCGTATGGGTGTTTGTTACCAGTAATGGTCTAACCACTCCCTATGTAACCATAACTGGTCCTCTTTTTAAGACTGGCGAAAGATTCGGTAATGCACTGGCTGGTGGCGACTTTGATAATGACGGCTACTCCGATTTGGTGATATGCGCACCCTACATGGATAGAGGCACAGCCGAGGAGAACGCCGGCGCTCTTTACTTATACTATGGGATTGAAGGTCAAGGCATTCGTAACGATGCAAATACGGTTGATCAACGACTGCCTTCGATTACACCGGATGTGGCTTTATTTGGTACGCCTGGTGCGTATTTCTGTTACAAGTTGGTCATGGGTGATGTGGATGGGAATGGCTCGGATGATATAGTTACTTCTGATCGCTTTACCGGTACAAAGAAACGTGTATGGGGATTTTTGGGCGGAAGTCGTGACAGGTTTCCAACATCGGTGATCAATCTGGATCTGGATCAGACACCTCTACCCGGCATCGATGACCGCCCTGATTTCGCCTTGCAACGTAAGTCTACCGGAGCACAAACTTTCCCGTGGACGATAGTGCTTGCAGATGTGAATGGTGACGGCATTAAAGATATCGCTGTTAGTGATATCGTGACCGATCATGAAGGCACATGTGACAGATGTGGTGAGGTGTATGTGTTTAAAGGTGGACCGGGCCTGACGGGACAGATTCTCCCTCCGGACAGCTCGCCTCCGCCTCAGCAGCTTATGCATACCTTACGTTACGTCACCGGTCGGACCAATTTCGGACAGACGTTGGGTATGGTAGTGCAGCCGCGGGCGCCGAGTGATACGGCTGATTGGCTGTTGGTGCACGTTTCTAGGCCCAGCCATCGAGTCGTGGTGTTCGAGGCCACGTCCCAAGGAGATACTCCCGGAATCGTGCCGGCTGATTATCCTGCAGGGGGTCTGGCGGAGTCTGCATATGTAACGCTGGATACCACCATGTGGAATGGGGACCAGGTGTCTAGGATTGGGTATACCATGGCGTCTGTAGGTGAACTCGACGGGCATGGCGGTGTAGATATTATTGTTGGCCCCGGAAACACTACTTCAGGTACGTTGGGTACATTCCTTTACTCCTTTGACCCCGGCGATGGCCAACCAGGCTCCTGGTCGTTTGTAAAACGAGCTATATTGATCGGGTCTCCCGGTTTTGGAGCATCTTGTGTCGGCCTCAAGGGAACGTTGGACACTCCTATGCCCGGCTCTGTTCAGTTTGCCATAACGTCTCAGCCAGCTGGCAGCATCTTTATCTTTTATTAGTCCACTTGAAGGATGGTGGTAGTATGAACAAGAAAAAAAAGCATCGTAAAGACCAGCACAGACCGCGCCGTCTTTACACTGCTCCGCGCATCATAGAGGAAGAGGCGTTTGAGCGACACGTGTTGTTGACATGTCTGTTTGACGCCCTAAACCCTGATTGTGAAGGTTTCGTGTCCAGTTGACCATAGGTAACATGCTACTAGCTATTGGCGCGGTAGGCTCTCGGCATAGAGTTAAACTCTACTTTCGCCGCTGCCGTCCGTGCCGTGGTGGTGTCGCAAATAGTCTTTGAAGGATATTGTACTGTACCTCGTTCTCTTAGGTTCATCGCTGCGCACGGTCTGCACCGTTTATTGTTTTTACAGATCATGCATTCGCTCAGGTTCCGGTTCCTCAGAGAACGACAGAACTTAAACAGTGAGCTTGAGCGAAAGATGTTAAGAAAAGGCTTCTTAAAAATGTTTCCCGCGCTCTGAGGCCAGGGGATACA
>CALGBN010000274.1 GCA_937877765.1 Candidatus Bathyarchaeota archaeon
TTTTCAAGCAGAAGACGGCATACGAGATGTAGAGAGGTCTCGTGGGCTCGGAGATGTGTATAAGAGACAGGCTCCATTATTGTGTTACGTCTTCTAGTGACTGATTCTTTTTGGTTCAATGAAGTTCTAAGGTGATTATACGTTCATTGGTTAAGATATTTACCAAATATCTCATAGGTTTTTTATCAACTGAGAACAAGTTCTCAATGTGAGCCGCAGAAGAAACACGGGAAACATGAGAATAATCACTATATTTCTCATAGTAATAGCGGCTTTCTGGGTACTCATTCCAAACTTATTACCGCAAAAGGAACCTGAGCTAGTTTATCTGAATGAGACCGAGATAGAAACCATCTTGGATGAGCCATACTCGATTAATATTAACACCTATGATCAGATCAAGCTGGATGTCCAGAAGGGAGATGTTCTGAACATAACCATAGAGGTGATTGACGGTGGCCCCATTGACTTCTTTATTCTTGAGGAAGACAGGGTTGAGATGCTTATTGATGCCATTGAGGGGAGAAGTAATAGGTTTGAGAGCTATGATCGGGGGAAGGGCTTGAATATCACGTATAAGACGACGGAGTTTATCATAGTGAATAACAAGGACTGGTACCTGTTCCTGAATAACTATGGGCATGTGCAGGATGGAGCTATGCCGAGATCAAGAGTCTATGTACGTGTTGACATCAAGAAGATAGCTTACCATGATACCAATGGGTTCACGATGCCCTCATAAATGAGTACCGTGCCATCAATTGTATGTTGGAGATCGAAGACGGTAGAGTATTACTGATTCATCACTGGGACACTGATGGGTTATGCTCTGCAGCTTTACTACTTGATTACTTTGGGCGTGACGATATTGATACATGGACGCCATTATTGGGAACCTTCTATCTTCTACCCGAGCACATCAAGATGGCTCAATTTTATGACCATGTTATTGTATGCGATATGGCGCTACCCGCCGAAAACATCAGAGAGATCGCTAAAAACACAAGGGTAACCGTGATTGACCATCATCATCAAGACCCAATCGAGGAAATTGAACACATTAACCCTGTGGCGCATGGTGCAAGCGGTGACAGTTATCCGTCAAACACGTGGGTCATCAAAGAACATCTGAGTATACCATTGTCATTGAAGATCATACTCGGTTATGTGGGGGACAGGGAGCAGAAGATCATGAATAATCCCCCATTTTGGATGCAAACTCAAGAGTATCTAGAGCAGGAGGGGATCGAGTTCGATGATCTGCTTGAACTAGTCTACAGGATAGACTCCAGCTACAAGGTAGGGGAACGAGAAGCAGTGATGAAAGCCCCCCAGCAACTCAGAGAATATGAAACCCGAGAAGACATACTGGCAAACAAGGAGTGGGCGGAAAACCTGAGAAAACTAGAGGAAAAACTAGAAAAAGTTCTCTCAGAGCCCCCCGAGGTGGTTGACGGGGTTCAGGTAAAGCGTCTTGATACCTCTTACGCTATTATCAGTCAGGTAACGCGCAAACTGGCGTGGGGCACAGGAGAGGATACTGTGGTGGTAAACACTGGTTTCTTCCCTGACCAAGACCAGTTGTATTCTCGGAGTAACATCGTGGACATGCATAAACTCATTGAACGAGCCAAGAAATACGGTTACAACGCGGGTGGCAAGAAGGATGTCATCGGAGCGATAATACCGAAAACGGATACTGAGAGATTTCTCGCTGAGACAATAGAGTATATTAAAGAAAATAGATGAAAGGGGTTAAACCCTCTTCACGATACGACCCGGTCTTGCACCAGTGTGCTTCCCCTTCTCCACGACAGCCACACCGTTCACAAAAACATACTCGATGCCCTTGGGGTGCTGACGAGGCTCCACAGGAGTACCCATGACCTCTAGCTTGTCGAAGTCGAAGATAGTTATATCAGCGTAGCTACCTGGAGTGATCTTACCTAGACCCTTCAGGTTATGGTGTTCCGCTGCAGCGGTGCTAATCTTGTAGATGGCTTCCTCAAGGGTGAATACCTTGATCTCTTTCACCATTTTGTTGATGAAACCGGGGAACGCGTTAAAGCTGTTGATTCCGGGGCGCCTGTAGGGGGGTCTTTCTTGCTCATAGGTCTTATCGAAGACACTTTGGTCAAGGCTCAGGCTTCCTACTTTGTGCTGGAACATCAATGCACGATAGGGCTTCCATGGGAAGTTCCCTGTGTCCGCTGTGCCGGCCGCGTATCCCATTGCGTCTGGGTCTTCCATAATGAGGTCGAACCATGTGTCTAGTTGCTGTGTTTCGCGCTCGGCTGCTATCTGTGCTAGGTTCTTGCCTACTAGTCCGGATTCCTTGTGTTTGCTTATCCAGATGTTCTCTGCCCACTGGGGGTTTGTGTTGGGGTTGTAGGCTAGTCTGATGAACCATTTTCCGTTTTGTAGTGCGTCCTTGATCTCTTCACGGTAGTCTGGTGCTTCCAGCCATTTGGAGAAGTTCTCTCGGCTTCCGGCTTCCTTTAGCCATGGGAGCAGTATGCTGCTTAGGTAGGGCATTACATCGAAGCCGCCTCTTAGGAACCATGGCATGCTGTCGAAGCTGATATCCAATCCCTCTTCTAGTGCTTCATCGAAGAACTTGAGAGTGGCTCGGATGTTATGCTCCTCCATGTAGTCGTTGCCTTCTGGTACGAGTCGCCATCCGGGTGTTAGGTGTGCGATGTTGGTCTTTACACCAGTTACTCTACAGGTCTCTATGGATTCAAGTAGACCCTCAACTTTGTTGCTACGGGTGTCACCGAACTTTACGGCTCTTCTTCTTCCAGTGCGTCTCCAGTGGGGACAGTAGACAGCGTTCTCGTATTCTTTCAGTACAGCTACACATTCATTGATCTCATCTATACTAGCCTGAACACCGGGATCATAGTCGAGTCCTGTGCTCATACCGATAGCGCCTTCTTCGAGTGATTGCCTTATGAGCTGTTTCATCTCTTCTAGCTCTTCTTTGGTGCTGTGGCGCTTGTAGTCGTTACCCATGACTGCGTACCTGATGGTTCCTTGACCAACTAGGGGTACGGCGTTCATTGAGACGCCTACTTCTTCTACTTTCTTGAACCAGCCTCCGAGGGTATTCCAGTCAACGGTCCATCCAAAGTATTTCTTCATGATCTCGTTGACCTTCTCCTTGGGGAACAAGCTATTCTTTGGATAGTACTTGTGGGGCTCAAGGTCATCAATATACTGACTTGAGATACCTGGTAGGTTCATCCATTCACTGTATGGTCCTTGACTTCCACCGCATTCCCCGCCGACGAAGCTGGTTACACCCTGCATTATATAGCTGTCCGCTGTTGGGAAGAACAGTAGGGTGGTGTCTCCGTGGCTGTGGGCGTCGATCCAGCCGGGACTCGCGTAAAGTCCCTTGGCGTCCACGGTCTTTACTGCGTCACCTTTTACTTCTCCGAGTGCTGCGATCTTTTCGCCTTTGACTCCGATTGATCCCTTGTATGCTTTTTTGCCGCTTCCATCTATGATGGATGCATCTTTGATTATTACATCGTATTCTTCAGTCAAATAATTCACCGATTATTGACCATACTACGCTTACCCGGTATAAAAAAGGGTGGAACCGGGCTCGATGCTCATTTAAACACTAAAACCTATGAGAGTTGTATGAGGTCTTGTAGTTTCGAATTATTTGCTGGGAGTTTAATTACTGGAGATGGTGAAGTTAAAGAGAATATTCACATCGGTGTAACTGACGGAGTGATCACAGAAATCAGTGAGAATCCTCTAAAACGGGAATACCCTGAGGCATATGATTTTTCAATGAAGACAGTTATGCCGGGTCTCATTGACGCCCATGTACACATCAGATACGACCCTAGCGGGGACCCAGAGCAACAATCACATGAATATCAAGCGCTTAGAGGAACAGAAAACGCTAGGAAAGCACTCTATTCAGGAGTAACTAGTCTCGGTGACGCGGGTGCAGTGGGGAACGTGGCGTTCGCAGTAAGAAATGCAGTCAATAACGGCGTTACCGTTGGTCCGAGGCTTTTTGTCTCGGGGGAAATGATCACAATCACAGGTGGAAGAAGCAAGACACCCGGTGAAAGACTTGAAGTTAATGGTGCAGATAGTGCAAGGGAAGCAGCGAGACGCCTATTGATGTATCATAACGCTGATTACATCAAGCTCGGTGCAACAGGAGCCATATCCAGCGCCCACACAGGACCAAGACATCCTCAATTAACCGTAGATGAGATGAATGCATGCTGTGAGGAGGCTCATAACTGTGGAAAACTAGTGCATAGTCATTGTTATGGTGAGAAGGGGATAAGCAATAGCCTTGAGGCTGGCTGCGATGTCATTGTTCACGGTCAGACTCTAACTGATGCCCACATAGATTACATGAGAAAGAACGATTTGATCCTGATGCCCACATTGAAGGCATTCTGTGGACACCTTGACCACGTAGGGGAAGGAGGAACCCATGACAGAATAGTCTCAACGGGCATATGGGAGGAAACCGAGCCAAACTTCAGACGAGCCCACAAAGCAGGACTAACAATAGCGATGGGTACGGATGCCGGGATGCCTGATGATCACTTTGGGGATAACTACAGAGACCTTGAATACATGGTGGAGTGGGGCATGACTCCTATGGAGGCTGTTCAAGCGGGTACATTGAACGCTGCAAAGAGCCTAGCAGTGGAAGACAATGTCGGAACAATTGGGGTTGGTAAGCGTGCTGATTTGATTGTTCTTGGTAGGAATCCTCTTGATGATATACGAAACATAGGAAAAAGTCTCGAAGAAGTCATCCTCAACGGAGTATTCATAGAAAAATAATCAAAACCATTTTACGCTACCAACCGCCTCCTCTGAGCCATGAAGAAAAACACCATCGATCTGCTACTGCTCGGTGTTGCACACAGCCTAAACCACAGCCTATTCCTAGTACTTCCACCACTGATGACAACTATCGCAGATGACCTGAACACAAGCTTTGCCACAATTGGTATTATCTCGACAATCACGTTCCTAACCTATGGCACTGGAGCGTTAATCGGTGGACCTCTAAGCGACAGAATTGGTAGCCTGAAAGTGGCTCAGATCAGTATCGGGTTAGGTGGATTGATGTCCCTTGTTTTTCTATTAGCCAACAATGTCTACATTTTCGGCGTGGGAATGTTCTTGATGGCGCTTTGGGCAAGCTTCTATCACCCTACAGCAAATGGACTGATAGCCAAAGCGTTTCCTGAGAACACAGGTGGAAGCATGGGTATTCACAATGCAGCTGGGAACTTTGGACAAGTATTCACTCCAACAATAGCGTTCTTCCTTGGAATCAGGTTCAGTTGGAGGATTAGTTTCGTGGTTTTCGGTTTGATGTCTGTTTTAACAGCGGTTTTACTGGACAGGATCGAGGTGAATGAAGGACATATGGAGAGGAACACTACAGGGTATCTTGAATTTATCAAGACGCCGGGACTCGGTATAGTCTTAATCTACAACATCTTGGTGGGCTCTTTGTTCAGATCCGTTGATCTGTTCTTCCCCAGCTTCCTCAGCACAGATAAACTCTACACAGGAGGACTAGCAGCCATAGCCAACAGCATGATCCTGTTTTTCGGGGTATTGGGTCAACTAGCAGGAGGAAGAGGCAGCGACAAGTTTGGTTCACAGAAAGTACTCTTACTTGCTACTACTGGTATGGTGGTTAGCCTAGTTCTATTGATGGTCTTACCCACAAATATCGCTGTACCCATCTTCGTGTTTCTCTACGGAGTATCTATGTTCGGGCATCAGCCAACAGTAACTAATCTGGTGAGCAAGCTAAGCCCAAGAAACATGATGGGACTAGCTTATGGCGTGATGTTCTTCAGCGCTTTTGGAGTTGGAAGCATCAGTACATCAATCACTGGGTGGCTTGCTGATCAGTACAGCTTGACCGCGGCGTTCTGGGTAAACACTGGGGTATCAATGGTACTGCTTCTGATTAGCTTTGTAATCTACATGAGGATCAAGGAGTAACTCTGGTAAGATAAGTTAGGACAGCCATTATGGTCTTAGCGTCCTCGATCTCGTTACTCTCAATCATGTTCAAGACCTCATCAACAGGGTAACGCTTTACCTCAATATCCTCGTCATCTTCTGGAGAAGCTGTGACATCGGTTAGTCCTTCAGCTAGGTAGAAGTATAGTATCTCGTTGCTGTATCCGGGCACCATGTAGCTTTGGAATAATCTGCTCCAGCTGCTAGCTGCGTATCCTGTTTCTTCTTGCAGCTCTCTGACAGCACATTGATACGGGTCTTCATCTTTCTCTAATGTTCCCGCGGGTATCTCAAGCAGGTATTTTCCTGTTGCGTAGCGGTATTGTTTGATGAGCACAATCTCGTCCTCGTGAACAGCTATTATAGCGACTGCTCCGGGGTGTTTGACAATGTTTCTCTCGGTCTCTCTTCCGTTGGGTAGCTTGACAGTGTCGTGGTAGAAACTGAAGTGTTTTCCTTCTTGTATTAGGGTACTTGAGAGCTTTTCTTCCATGCAGTATGAGCACTGGATTGGGGATAAAAGGGTTAGTAGTGGCTCTTACCCCAGTAATTCTCCGTGGTATCAAAGAGACCTGTAGTATCTATTCTACCTAGAGCTGCCTCAAGCTGTTCCTGTGCATCATCAAGAACCTGTTGCTCATCTACGGACTTGACTATCCTGTTCTCCATGAGTATCTCGCCGTCAACGATAACGGTATCTACATCGTTGCCATTGGCGAAATATGTCAACTTATCCACGTACATGTTCAACGGATAGAAATGAGGCTTATTCAAGTCAACCAAAATAACATCAGCCTTCTTACCCGGCTCAATACTGCCAATCTGTTCCTCCATTCTGAAAGCCTTCGCCCCATCAATAGTGGTCATCTCAAGTATCTTGCCCGGTGGAAGCACATCAGCGTCCCTGAAGTGACGCCTATGATACCTCATACACTGGAACATATGCCTAAACATATCGTAGCTCCGATCAGGAGCCCCTGCGTCACTACCCATAACCACGGTGACACCAGCATCAATAAGCTCAGGAACAGGACACCGCCCCATGATGCTAGCTACAGCACTTGGGTTATGAGCTACCTTGGTATCTGTTTCGACGCATATCTTGATCTCTTCATCAGTAAGCTCCGTACTGTGACTAAAGACCGCCTCAGGTCCAGTGAAGCCCAGTTCCTCGTGACAAAACTTGATAGTTCCTCTTGTATGACCATCCATAGTGAACATTAAATCATGTTTCCTAGCCAAGGATCGTACTTTCTCGGCTCTTTCTTTGAGATCTACTAGCTCTCCCCCAATTATCGGCTTGACTTCTGGATGTGGGGTCGGATGCATCATGGCTATTTTGATTCTACCTGAAGCCCTGTTATGGTTCTCCTCGATGATCTTCTCACATACAGATACCTGTCCATCGAAATCCACCATATAATCACGTCTCAAGTCACCACTCCAATCAGCGTATAGACTTGGAAATGGAGGTCTACGAGGTCCAACAGCAACAAATGTCCTAATACCCACTCTTTCAGCTGCATCACAGTGAGCTTTAGCATACTTTGGATCATCGACACGCATGATACTATCACCGCCTCCGAAGAAACTGATCCCACAAGTGGTACCGAATTTGAGACGTTCTAGGTTAAGTAAGGCTGATTCTGCTTCCCAAAACTCCGTGGTACTTCCTGTGGCGTACATATCGTTACACGCCTTGTACCATGTATCGTTATGCATTCCAAGGCTTCTGAGGAGGCTATGCCCTGCGTGTCCGTGTCCATCCATCAAACCGGGTAGAATAGCCTTCTTTGTGGCATCTATCACGATATCTGCGTCATGTTTCTTGACAAGCTCCTCTTTCCTTCCTGTATCGATTATTTTGGTGCCTTTGATGGCTACAGCAGCGTCCTCGATTATCCTACGCTGGGGGTCCATGGGGATCAGTATCCCGTTCTTGATGAGAATATCAGCCAAGGTAACTCACGTTAGTTATGATTTAGCATTCTAATATTATACCCTGACGATTCATAAATTATATAACTTTATATAATTATATTTTTATTTAGTATTGATGAAAGGACACAGCCCAACACTAGACACAATACTAATGGTTGAAAAGACACTATTAGAGTTTGGCGAATACCCTACAAAAAAAGCATTACGAGAAAATTTACCCAAACAAATCGAGTACCCTACATTTAACAGAGTACTAGATTACCTTGAGGCATCAGGTAAAATCATGTACAATGGACGTTCTATCATCTATACATACGTTAACAACGAAAAACTGCAGAACCTAATATCCCGCGGAACTATCATAAAACGTCAAGAGTAACCAAACCTAATTTCATATGTTTTATGATCCAGAATTTCCAGTATCCATGACTGAACTTTTCCATCATTCACTAATATTGTGTATATTCCACGATAACCAGAAGGCAAACGGTACCGGTAGAGATTATTTACTCCATACTTAGAAACATAGTATCTAGGAATATTCCTTCTCTGTATCTGGTTCCCCACCATACAGTTCTCAAGCAAAGTCTCTGATATCAAATCAATACATCTATAAATAAAATTATCAGAGCGCAGTGACGAGTACAACTGATTCAATTCATATGAGAGCCCCACTTCATCAGAAGGCGATACAGATGACACAAAAATAGTATTTTTAGAAAACACTAATAGTATTATTGGTTCACAGGGTTTAGTAACGCAACTGGCTCCCCGTTAAGATAATAAACCCTCGGAGTGTTCGTGTGAAGATGATTTAGCAAGCTATACGTCATCCAACCTGCGGTCTCAGCGGTCTTACTTATAGTATTCTCACCTGTTTCACTTATGATCTCAACCACAGAACCCTTCTCAACGTCCACGCCATCAAGATCAACCAGATAATGATTCAAACTCACAGAACCAAGACTACTCTTGTAGACCCCATCAACCAGTATCCTTCCCTTGTTAGCCATCTCCCTTGGGATACCATCATAGAACCCAGCGTGAATAGTGCCGATCCTCATCCGCTTAGGAGCCACAAACTTACCCCAATAAGTAACACCCTCACCGCGTTCAACCGTCTTCACATACTCGATCCTTGCTTTGAGGCTAAGCGCTTGTTTCAAGTCAACCGGAGCAGACAAATCCTTCTTCTCAGGATAAACACCGTAAAGACTCATGCCGGGTCGTACAAGATCAAGCCATCCTTTGGGGTTATGGAAAGTAGCATCTGTGCTCGACATACTTCGAATAGGTATATTGATTCCTTTTTTCTTCAGCGTAGCGTCAACAGCGAGAAGCTTTGCTAGCATCTCTTTATCCATCTCCGGGTTCTGTTGAAAGGTAGAAAATATACCAACAACATCAACCATGCTCAGCTTATACACATACTCGATAAACTCAGCAGCCTCACTATGTCTAACTCCTACCCTGTTAAGTCCAGTATCCACTTTCACGAAAACAGTAGCATGATCCCCAGCCTTCAAAGCTGCTTCTTGAAGCTTATCCGCGTCCTCCTGCGTGTAAATAGCCTGAGTAATCTCCTTATCTACGACACTCTTGTACTGCTCAGATGTGAAGAGAACATCCATACATAATACATTCAACTTCAATCCAGCTTCACGCAGCTTCAAAGCCTCATAGAGCTTGGCAACCATACACCACTCCACACCCTGTGATTCAAGGTAGGCTGTTACAGGCACTAACCCGTGTCCATATGCGTTATTCTTCACTACCGCCATAATAGTGGTCTTTGTATGATTCTGCAGTTCTCTCAGATTGTTTCCAATATTATCGAGGTTGATCTCAAGCCAACTGCTGTATCCCCTAATACGTTCCCTAATCTCTGATGAGCTAGGTTGATTCTCAAAGTAAAGTGACATTGTGGGTATGAGGTAACGTGATAGTAAAAAAGTATGGTTAGATGCTTAGTCCACCGGGCATGGTCTGCTGTATCTCAACGGTATAACCCTCAACGTCTTTAAACATGAATACCTTGACCTTGAGACGCTCCGATTCACGAGGCAGTTCCTCAATATCTAAACCGTTTTTCTTCAGTTTCTCATACCAAGCGTCAGCATCCTTGACATTAAGACAAAGAATCACTGGCTTGATGTTAATGGCTTTATGATAACCATGAGCCCCATCAACAAGCCCAACATAAGCCCCATCTCTTATCCGGTATATCTTGCTCCAGCCTTGATCCACTTCCATTTCGAAGCCCATGATATCCTCATAGAAACGTTGTGCACGGGACAAGTCTCGGTAATAGAGCCATGTGATGACTCCACGTACATCTTCACTCATAAAGAAACTAG
>CALGBN010000275.1 GCA_937877765.1 Candidatus Bathyarchaeota archaeon
GACAGGGACTCTGATAGGAGGAATCTGGCGGCGACGCTGGCGTCCAGTATGTATCGTGTCATCGGGCTTCCCTGGTTCTCCTTATCGCGTCGTTTATGAAGCCCTCTGGGACCATGTGTTCGCCTTTCATCAGGCTCGCGAGGAGCTGTTCCCCGGCTTTCCTGCGCTTCTCTGTGGCGATCTTGGCTCTTATGGCCTCGCGTATGTACTCTGACCAGTTGATGTCTAGGGCGGTCATCTCCTTCTTCAGGTCGTCTTCGATTCGGACGGACAGAGAGGACATGTGTTACATCTTGTATATATAGATTGTATTTGCGTATAAGCTTTACTGGGCTTATAGACGGTGCATGCGTATCATGGATCCACCTCAACGCTTTCTCGAGTTCTACGTTGTAATGTATTTGATTTGTTGCAGTGTGTCTGGTTCTGTTGTGGCTCTTGTCCCTGCTTTTAACGAGGATCATTACCTGGCGTCGGTGCTGGTGCGGCTGAGGGAGTGTGTTGACCGTGTGATCGTGTGTGACGACGGGTCGGTGGATCTCACGGGGGGGATAGCGGAGGCCATGGGCGCCGTGGGGGTCGGCATTATGTGAGTGTGAAGGGTTTAAGTCTATGCGTGGGGTGTTGGTGGTTGTTGGTGTTGTCCGTAACTGTGTTTACCCTCGCCGGCTTTTAATTGCTCTGAGTGAGTCTTAGCGTAGACACTTAGCATAGACATATATGTAAGGAATTCTTACGGTGTGTTGTATGTCTGAGTCTGAGATAATCAAGGTTACCTCGAAGGGACAGGTAACCATCCCCTCTAGGTTCAGAAAGATGCTTTCCTTGGACAAAGACAGCTACCTGTACGTTACTAGGGCGGGTAGTATGCTTGTTTTAAAGAAGGTTGATGAGCTTTCACCGGATGAGATTACCACTATTTTTGAGACCATAGCTGAGGGTGAGGGAGTTACGAGGGAGATGCTCTTGGAGGAAGTCGAGAAGGCTAGAGAAGAGCTGATGGCAGAAAGAGTTGTCTCGTCCTAGAGTGTTAATGGATTCGAATATTTTAGTCTCTGGTATAGTTTTCCATGGCAACGAGCATAAGGTATTGAGGCTCGCCGAGGATGGTGTTATACGGCTTGTATTATCCGATCTCATTCTGCTTGAGACTAGAAGGGCTATAAGGGTAAAGTTCAGGGGTTATGATGGTTTGCTGGATCTGTTTCTCTCACGTCTCCCATATGAGTTGATCTCGGAGGATTCCATTATGGAGAGGCTTGAAGAGTGTAGATGTATTCTTAGAGACGGTAAAGATGCTCATATTCTCGCTTCTGTGTTGCTTGAGAACCCTGATTATGTATTAACTGGGGATAGGGTTCTCAGAGAGGACTTGAATAGGTATCTGGGGGAGGTTAGGGCGGTTACTTCTTCCGAGTTCTTAGAGATGTTGGGCGTTGAATGATGTGTGTTTCGGGCGAATTTGTGGTGAGTGAATTGGGGTTGCATGGTATGGGTTTATCTTGACGTCGTAGATGGTGTCATACAGTAGGTTGATGGGGAGGTTCAGGCATTGGACGAGGCTGACCTGAGGATGGCGGTGGACCCCTTCATGGTCCTAGACGGGGTGGCGGAGGAGGCGGGGCTGTCGCCACTTCTACAGCCGTCTACCCTTTGACCGAGTTGGCTGGTTTCTGGGCTTCTAGTTTCTTCAGCTTTCACTATCTTTATGGGGGGTATATGTCTCACTCTCTGCTCTTCATTTTAGCCTTCATAGGAGTGCTTATTATGAGAGCTGATGGCGAGTCTGAATCTTATTTGTTGTCTTTGTTATTTTTTTCGTCGCTGGTGTTTTTCTTATCCGATGAAACCACGAAGTCTCGTCTATTATACAATATTCCCTTGGGTTTGTTCTCTTCTGCTGCTTTGGCTTTACTGAATAGGCGTTGTGGTTTATCCGGGTATTTCTTTGTTTTTTTTAATTCATTGTTTTATCTGTTTATGTCCTGTCTCTTATACACATCTCCGAGCCCACGAGACCTCTCT
>CALGBN010000276.1 GCA_937877765.1 Candidatus Bathyarchaeota archaeon
ATACGAGATGTAGAGAGGTCTCGTGGGCTCGGAGATGTGTATAAGAGACAGGTCTAGAACAATAGTCAGAGTATGGCAGATAGGCTCAAAGGTAAAACAGTTCTTGTGACTGGGTCAGGTAGAGGTTTTGGTCAGGCTATGGCGGTTGCTTTCGCCGCTGAGGGTGCTCATGTGGTTTCTACGGCTCGAACCATGTCTGAACTCCGTAACACTGAGCATTATATTCAATCAGTTGGAGGACGTGTTTCCACTATTCCATGTGATTTATCCCGAGAGGACTCAGTATCGGAGTTGGTAATACAGTTAATCGATCTGGGTGGCGTTGATGTTATTGTGAATAACGCGGCAACCAGCCCATGGAAAACCATCGATGATATGACTACCGCTGACTGGAACTTTACCCTAGATGTGAACCTACGTGCGCCATTTATGCTGGCTAAGGGGCTCTACCAGAATATGTCTGAGAGGGGCGGAGGAGGCATAATCAACATCAGCAGTGGGTCATCTACTAGAGGCTTCATGGCGGAACTAGCTTATTGCCCTAGTAAATACGGGTTAGAGGGCTTGACCCAGTGCCTCGCCTTGGAGCTAAAGAACCATAACATCGCCGTGAATAGTCTCAATGTAGGAGCCCCTCCTGGGTACAGGCTAAAACCCACCGAATTAACTGAGGAAGAAGCCCTGGATGTTCCAGAAGAGGTAAGGAGCCGCTACGCGCCGGTTGATTTGATGGTCCAGCATTTCAGCAATGCATGGATTTTCCTAGCTAGGCAGAGGGCTGATGGTATCACTGGTCAGCGGTTTAGTTCAAGGAAGCTTGCCGAGGAGTTGATGGCGCTGGGTGAGGCTGAGATCATCAAGCGTTACCGTGGTAAGCTGTTGGAGTCTGTGTATCAGGGGATTGATTTCCCTGAGAAGGTCAAGTACCAGACCCGTGAGGGTGGATGGAAAGAGATACGGTTTACCTAAGCTCGGACATGATATAGTCCAGTTGATTCTGGAAACCCTTGTCTTCCGATAGATTTTCCCCGTTTATCTCTATTTCAGATAAGTTTGGTTTACCGAGTCCTAGTTTTTTAGCTAATTTGAATTGTATCTGATCTTGGGTATCATTGTCTACTACTCTTACAGTGCCATAATGCTTCAGTAGGGCAGCGGAAACCGCGTCAGATGCCACCATATTGTTGCTAGCGGTGATTATTCCCGGCTCTACCTCGTCCTCTGGTTCTGTTCTGTATCCCGTGTTCAGCTTCATGGCGTCAGCGATCACCATGTCCACTTGATACGCTAGGTTGATATCCATCATCTTCTCGTAGAAATTCTCGCCATTATGCAGCCAGTCCCGCTCTTCTGCGTCGATTAATCCTACTCCTAGTTTTAGACCGCATGTGAAGGTGGCGCTTGTGTGGCTTCTAAGTATTGGCGTGAATATGATGCGCTCTGCTTCATAGACTGTTCTTGGTATTCTGAGCCCGTTTGGCCACCACATAGCCGCATCAGGCTCTACTATTACCCATTCCTCTTCCTCAAAATAGGAAATATTCAGCCCCATGTCTTCGACTACATCGGTGATGCCTAGGTTTTCCATGGTGGTTCGTGTTGGTAAGCCTCTGGCTCTGCCTGACATGTCGCCTACCGTGATATTTTCTGGTTTTTGTCCAGCCTCTATCAATAGCTCAGCGATGGTACGCACTGTATCATAGTGAGTATCACGTGGATAAGGATCGTCTGTGTTACAGTTTGGCTTGATGAGAACATTACCATTGACGCCCATAAGCATGGGTTCCACTCCACCCAGTAACTCGACGGCTCTTCTGATGCCTTTCTCCCTTTCATCTGTTCTGATTACTGATACTATGTTTTTTCCTTCATGCTTATATGGGTCCTTATGAAGTGGTTTCAGTTGTTTCAGCGGTGCATTGGGTGGGTTAGCTGCAAATTCCCGGTAGATTTTCATGGAGTTCTCATGGGTGACAATCATAGATAATGAAGGGTAAATGGGGTATGATATTATTTTCTAGGGATTGATGAAAAAATCGCTGGCATCCACTTCTCTTCCTAGCCCTTTCTCTTTGACTTTCTCATAAATCAGGTTGACCACCGCACCGCTCTGGATATGGGTGCCATCGCTCTCAAAAACAGTAATATCCTCTGGGTTGTCTCTACCAGTTATCTTTTCAGCGATAACATGGCCGATTCTTCCCTGAATACTATCCCGGTTGATCGCCCCTGTATCTAGTGCAGCTGTTAACTCACCGATACTCAAGCATTTCTCGCTATCGATGACGATTCTTGATGCTCTTCTGAATGTTTCTGGATCCATTTCGGTTTTTTTAGGGCCGTCAGCTCCCATGCCGCTTATATGGGTACCTTCTTTTACCCATTTTCCCTTTACAATGGCTTTGTCTGCGTAGGTTCCTGTCACTATTAAATTTGATTTCTCTACTACTTCTCTTACATTGTCAAGTGCGATTATTTCGGCATCAGTATGATTGCTCATGAACTCTGTAAATGATTCATCTTTTCTACGTCCCGAATGAGTGTAGACCTTATCAAAACTGATCGCTTCCTCTAGACATGCCAGTGAGCCCCTTCCTATTCGTCCTGTTCCTATGATGCCCACTGCCTCGATGTCTTTGTTTGCCATGTATTTGGCTCCAATAGCTGCCGCTGCGCCTGTTCTTAACATTCCTGAGTTTATTTCTCCGGGTTTGGTTCCGAATGCGCCTCTGGTTCGTTTTATTATTGCCTTGATTTCACCTGTCTCTGGGTCAAGTATCTGGTTAATGTACTTGTGGGAGTCAAAGTGGAACGCGTGGCTTATGATGAATACCTTGGATTCCTCAAGGTATGCCATTCCCTGTCCAACGCTGGTGGTTCCGGGTGCTATGTGAGGAAGATGTTTTCCCTTGATCTTTATCTCAAATCTCGGTGTCTCCTCTGCTTTTCCCAATCCATCTTGTCTGTAGGCGCTTTCCACTGCCTCTATGACTTCTCTTGGAGTCAGCTTGATCTGGGCGATATCGGTTGGGTCGATTAATAGTACCATTTCTATATTTCCTCGTATTTGCTTCCATGCCAAAACGTCTTGTCGTTTGGTTTGAAATCATCTAGATCGATCAAATCTATGGCTTTCTGTGCCTCAACGCGTGCAAGCTCCATTACTTCCTCCGCGTCAACACTGAGTACCTCTTTGTTCTCCATCACAATTTCGCCATCTATTATCGTTGTATCCACATCGTTTCCATTGACATAAAAACAGAGCTGATGAGGCACATACGTAATGGGAGTAAGATGAGGTCTATCAAAATCAACAAGTATGATATCCGCTTTCTTCCCAGCCTCAAGAGAGCCAGTCTCATGGTCCATCTGCAATGCTTTTGCAGCATCTATGGTTACCATTCTCAGAGCTTTACCACCCGGGAGGACTGCCTGTGTTTCATATCTTATCCATTGATGCCACATGGCTCTGGATATATCCTTGAAGAGATCAAAGCTGAATCTAGGCGCAGAACCATCTGTTGTAATAGTACAGTTGGCTCCTGCCTCTATGAGTTCAACCAACGGAGCATATCCATACCATAGGTTTTCTCCTGTTGATGGAGCTGATGCCACTGTTGCCTTGTTTTTCGCGATTACATCTACCTCGCTCTGTTTGAGACCGTTTCCATGTGCAATAACCACGTCTGGGCCCAGTACTTTGTCTACTGTCTCTCTTCCAAGATTCTCCACAGCCCAATCTATGGTGTCTCCAAAAATATGTGTATGAATCTGAACCCCGTATTCATCCGCTAGTTGCCTGAATTCTAGGGCTTTTTCCTTCATTACAGGGACGTGCTCTGGTTCATACTTGTGAGTATAACGTGTCCAAGTATGACGTCCAAATATGTAAGGAGGAGCAAGTGCTATCTTCACCCTCCCATCTGCCTTCATATGCCATTTCTGGATAATCTCTAGGCTATTCTTCAAGGCATCCTCATAGGTGAACTCTTTTCTCACCCACTCCCCGTTCTCATAAAAACTGCCTTTCCACTCATCTATATGTGGAATAAACAAATCTGGGGGACCAACCCCTAGCACAATCTTTGTACCTACCTTAGCATAAGCCTCAGCGTTTCTTATACCAAATATTGGGCTGTCTGTTCTAGCTGGCGTGGAACCTACTATAGATGCCCCCGTGGTAACCCCGAACCTGAGTCTCTCTAATGCGGCTAACTGGGCTTCTGCGTACCACCATTTGTCTGTTGTAGCATGCCAGTAAAGCTTGCCCGTTGGCCAACCGTGTCTTGGGTGATGAAATCCGCCGATTAATCCGTGTCCTGAGTGACCGTAGGTGTCTATAAGTCCGGGCATTATGATTTTTCTTTTTGCGTTGATTTTTTTCTCTGAGCTGTATTTTTTCTCTAGCTGAGAGGTTTTTCCCACTTCTATTATTTTATCTTCGTTGATTGCTATGGCTCCGTCCTCTATCATGGTTCCTTCTTGGTTCATGGTGAGGAGGGTGCCTCCTGTGATCAGTATGTCCATCTCATTTTTCATCAGTCAAAACCTTTGGACTGAATGGGTGGAAGAGGTATTTATTATCAATCAAAATGGTTAGAATAGCTTTGAAACATGGGTCAATATCTCAGCATGCACCTGCTCTAGTGCATTACCTGCGTCAATAATCACAAGTTCACCGCTTTCAGCGTAGCTCAGATACTCAGATCTTACTTTCTTAAGATACTCGTTTTCCTCGAAAACTGTTCTCGCCCTGTCCTGAACTCTCTCCAGGCTCTCGTCTGGGTCGATATCAAGAAGAATAACTAGATCAGGCTTCAACGCATGCTTGTTTAGCTTTTTCATCCAATCAACATCAACGCCTGCTGCTCCCTGGTACGCGAGGCTACTGTGGAGATAACGGTCGCTGATAACCACTTTTCCTTCGTTAAGAGCCTCTTTTATGATCTTTCCATGCTCTATGCGATCTGCCGCGAATAACAATGCTTCAGTTTCCGGAGTAAATGACCTGTTTTTGGACCTCATATAACTCCAGAGGAGGTTTCCGATTTGTCCATGGGTGGGTTCCATGTGGTGTTCCACATCATAGCCTTTCTCCTCAAGATACTCTGTCTCTTATACACATCTGACGCTGCCGACGAATTAGACGGTGTAGA
>CALGBN010000277.1 GCA_937877765.1 Candidatus Bathyarchaeota archaeon
TTTCAAGCAGAAGACGGCATACGAGATGTAGAGAGGTCTCGTGGGCTCGGAGATGTGTATAAGAGACAGGGTATATTCTTGATGTTTTTTGGTATTTCCCTAATTTTTTCTGGTATTGATTTGAGCCATTCCCGGATATCCAAGGGCTTTCCCTTATGAGTGGTGTTTCATGGTTTTAGGTTTTTATGGAGAAATAATCCTAGTATTGGTTTTTTCTGGGTTTTTGTGTGAAACTTTATATCCTAATGACGCATTCTTCATATGAAACAATCTTCATGGTGAATGCTGTGGTAAATAGAAAAATCGTAGAAATAGACGAAGAAAAATGCAACGGATGCGGAGAATGCATACCCAACTGTGCAGAAGGAGCCCTCAAAATCATAAACGGAAAAGCCAAACTAGTCAGCGACGTATACTGCGACGGCTTGGGAGCCTGCCTAGGACACTGCCCACAAGATGCAATCAAGATTATAGAAAGAGAAGCACCAGAATTCGACGAAGCAGCAGTACACCAGTACCTCAAACAAGAAGAAGAAAAACCACAGATATCATGCAGCTTCGTATCATCCCTACTACCCGACGAAGAACCAAAACCAACACAAAAAACCGGCACAACACTACGCCAATGGCCCGTACAGCTAAACCTAGTACCCATAAAGGCACCTTTCTGGAATAACGCGGATCTTCTACTGCTAGCTGACTGTGTGGCTGTCGCTCAACCCGATCTTCACGTCAAGCTGTTGGCTGGAAGAAGCGTAATAATGGGGTGCCCTAAGTTTGATGATGTTCAGCATTATCTGGAGAAATTAACCGAGATTCTGCAAAAGAACAATGTACGTAGCTTGACTGTGGCGACTATGGAAGTTCCATGTTGTAATGGTTTGAAGCGTATCGCTGAGCTTGCTATCGAGGCTTCCGGTAAGATGATCCCATCACAGAACCTCGTTATTGGCGTGAAGGGTGAGATCAACAGGGTCTAATCACCGACCTTATATCATATACCTGTGTTCTTGGATTCATGGATTTCTGGAAGCTTATGGCGATTGTTCACGCCAAACAAAGTATTCTCAACCCAATGAGGGCTGAGAAAATGACGCATTTCGTTGATATGCTTAACCTATCTGAAGGTAGCCGTGTCGTTGATATTGGATGCGGAAAAGGCGAGTTCCTCAATAGGCTCCACGAGAAATACGGCATCTCAGGTGTAGGCATTGACAAGTCACCATATTTCATCGAGGACTGCAAAGCAGCTAAAACAAAACGTGCCCCAGAAGCAGACATAGAGTACTTGTTGATGGATGGAAAAGACTACCAGCCCAGTGAACAGTTTGACCTAACCTGCTGCATGGGCGCAAGCTGGATATGGGGTGGAATCCGGGATACACTAGAAGCTTTAACAAGCATGACTAAACCCGGAGGCTTACTTGTATTAGGTGAACCCTACTGGCTCAAGGAACCAGACCCAGAATACCTTGTGATGGAGGGCTGCAAACGTGAGGATTTCCACAGCCACCGTGAAAACGTGTTGATGGGTGACGAGTATGGCGTAACATGTGTCTATACTCTTGTGAGTGACTATATGGACTGGGATGAATATGAGGCCCCGCACTGGTGGGCGGTAAGCGAGTACAGTGACGAACACCCTGATGACCCTGATCTACCCGAGATATGGGAGTATCTTCGCAAATCTCGTGAAACCTATCTAAAACATGGTCGAGACACCATGAACTGGTGCCTCTACGTCTACAGAAAACCAGTTCACCCAATGTTATAGATGGGGCTACTCCAAGCCCTCCGTCCATCAAAGTCCTCGATTTCTACCCTGACGTAGGTTTCACCGGGACGACCCGGGTATTTAGCAGATGTAAGCGGCTCACCCATAGCGTGGAACTTGAAGCCAAGAGATGGTGTGGATACGAAGCTGATGTATCTCACTGGACTACACTTGACGCTTATCACGCCCTCATCGTCTATACTGATGTCCTTGATCTCTGGACCATTACTTGCATAGAATAGACCCTTGTTGATTGATGCCATGATGCTTTCACGTGTAAGCTTCTCCGCTTTCACATTGATCCAAGCCACACAGGCATCCAGTGGAGCGTTACCCATCTCGGCGCCATGATGATCATCTATTGCATAAATGAAGGGCTTCCTACCCGCAGCAATTATCCCATCAATATGTGAGTCGCTGAGCCCAGTGTTACGCTCAAAGTCACAGCTAGTGTTGTAAATCTCGACTCCATGATAGCCATTAATCTTCATCATATCATGGTGGTTTAAGCCACTCCAGAATGGATGCGCAGAGATCACAGTGCCCCCTAGCTCATTGATCTTGTCAATAACCTTCTGTGGGTTCAAACCATAATCAAAGTCCTCAAAAGGCAACGTATCATCAATGTTCAACGCCACGATATGGTACAGGGTGCCAGCGGTTGACTTCCCCACACATATCTCCTCACCGGGAATCAATAGGAAATCCCTTGATGCAAGATGACCTACTTTAGCTACAACACTGTGGTCAGTTATGGATAGGAAATCGTATCCCGCTTCCTTGTATAGCTTGACCAGTTCTTCGGGTGATTTAGTGCCGTCTGATATGGTGGTGTGGGCGTGTACGTTTCCACGATACCAGTTTCCACGCGCTGAAAAAGGGTTGATGTATTCACGCTTCAAATCATATCAAAGCATACTAACCTTTTCCACGTATATGATTATCCACGATAAACACATTAGATGCACTATAGCTTGGTTCTCTGCTGCATCCAATAAGCTGCTATTAACAGGATGGATGCTAGAATTATTCCGGTTATCATCAGATATTCCGTGTTGCTGATTATTTCCCCAGTGTATTCCGAGCGAAGTGAAGCAAGAAGCGGTTCATTCACCGCAGGCAAAATGCATTTTCCCCATGAACCAAAGAATACCTGATATTTACCGTCCTTCTCGGATAGATACATTAGTAGTTCTTGTCCCTTCTCAAAGCTTACCTGTGGTGGCGATGTATGTCGGAAGATTCCTTCTTTCGTGGTTATGACAAACTCATCTTTGATGTTTCCTTTTATCGCTTCAATAACTTTGAACCCATATCTGGTGTTAGAGACTCCAACGCTTACGCCAGTGACTCTGCAGATTGCTATAATATCCGAGTTTTCCGCCATAAACTCGCTTGTCGGCGGATCACTTGTGGCAATAGATGCATGTGTTATACCAATTAACGATGAACTTAATATCAAAACCAGTAGAAAGCCGTTCAGCTTTTCCCTTAACACATTTGCATCCTTCTTTTTAATTTGAAATTACTGTAATTATTGCATTTATAAGAAATCCCTTTTCTCATAAACTTTAAGAATAATCATCCATCCTCCTATGAGATTCAACAATGGGTATGTTAGACGACGTCAAAATACTAGACTTCACCCACGTATACTTCGGACCCTACGCCACCATGGTAATGGCAGACATGGGCGCCGAGGTCATAAAGATCGAGCCCCCATGGGGCGAAATGACAAGGATGAGCGCAGAAACCTACGGAGGCATCAGCAGCACCTACCACAGCCTCAACAGGAACAAGAAAAGCCTAGCCCTAAACATGAAGGATCCAAAAGCAATAGAGATCATCAAGGAGCTAGTCAAAGACAGCGACATCATCATAGAGAACTTTAAACGAGGAACCCTCAACAAGCTGGGACTCAGCTACGAGGAAGCAAAAAAGATCAACCCAAAAATCATATACGCAAGCCTAAGCGGCTTCGGACTCACAGGACCATACATGCCACGCACCAGTTATGCTCCCATCGCGGAGAGTTACAGCGGCTGGACACGCATGACAGCCGACAACATTGAGCCCAATAGTAAACCAATCGTACCTGCAGCCTATCACGGCGACCTAGACCCTGGTCTATACGCCGTTATCGCATGCCTAGGAGCACTACGCTACAGGGACAGGACAGGCGAGGGCCAGCTAATCGATGTTGCACAGTTAGACGTAATGCTAGCACAGGAAGGCGTACAGATCGCAGGATACACACTGGGCGGAAAACTACCACACCAGAGGGACCAGATGCCCGGACCAAGGACATGGGGCAACTTCATGTGTATGGATGACTGGGTGTTTATCGCGGCTGACCCCCAGATGCATAGCCGTTTGATGATGGCTATGGAGGTCGATGATCTAGGAACAGGCAGCGAGGTACTTGAGGAATGGCTGAAGGACAAGAAGGTAGACGATGTAGTCGAGCTTCTGGCAGCAGCAGGTGTACCCGTAGCCAAGGTTCCATCAATCGCAGGAGCCATTGAGGACCCACATGTCAAGGCACGTGGAACCATCATCGAGTACGAGCACAAGACCGCTGGAAAGATCAGACTCGCAGGATTCCCTGTGAAGATGGAAAAGACTCCAGCAGAGTACCGGCTTGGTGCACCAAACCTTGGTGAGCACTCAGCGGAGATCCTTAAAGAGAAACTCGGATACAGTGACGAGAAGATCGAGGAGCTTCGTAAGAGCGGTACAGTGGTTATCTACAAGTAACCATCTTTTTTCTTTAATAACCCCTAAATTCTCAGGTTCTTTTATTATACCATGTCCAGTTTCGTTGATGAACGTAAGTGTATGGTTACGCGATACAAACGCGCAGGCTACATTCATTCAAGAAACGTGGAAGAAGCCATACTAGCGGTCCCCCGAGAACATTTCATGGACCCCAAATACACAGAATATGCCTACCATGATCAACCTTTTCCCATTCCCGGTGATGGACGCCAAACCATCAGCGCCCCATACATGTACCCCGTCACATACGAGCCACTAAAACTACAGAAGGGACAACGATTCCTAGAAATAGGAACAGGCTCAGGATATGGAGCCGCAATCGCGAGGGAACTAGTAGGTTCAGGAGGCTTAGTTGTAACCGTAGAGATCAACCCCGAGACCTATCAGTTTGCACGAGAGAACCTAAAGAAAGCAGGCTATGATGACGTTGAGGTGATTCTAGGGGATGGTACACTTGGATACCCTGAGCTAGCACCATATGACGCCGTCAGCATCACCGCAAGCACCCCAGATATACCACCGCCCATATATCAGCAGATGGCATCACATAGCCGATTAATCGCCCCTGTGGGTAACCCAGGGCGTTACGGTCAGGACCTTTTACTGTATGAACGATTTGGCGCTGAGTCCTCAAAGCGGAAACTCATGAGCGTTGTATATGTGCCTCTTATTGGTAAATACGGTTTCCCGGGTTGATTGGTTAGAGTTAAATCCTATGCTGTTACTCAAAAGATGAAATGAGAGCCGGAGTAGTCTCACGCACAGACGCTGAGAAAGCCCTTGAAACCACGAAACAGATCATCGCCTATCTTGAATCAAAGGGTGTTGAGGTGGTTGTTGAGACAGATACTGCTCTAGCCCTTGAACTAGAAGATCATAACACAAATCTCCAAGACTTGGACGGTGACTTTGTAATCACTGTAGGCGGCGACGGCACAATTCTCCGCGCAGCCATGGAGATGAGAACCGCACACACTCCTTTATTCGGTGTGAACATGGGAAGACGTGGCTTTTTGAGTGAGGTTCCACCGGATGGAATAGAAACCGCTATCCAGAGGGTACTTGATGGAGACTATGTCATCGAGGAGAGTCTCAAGGTGAAAAGCTGGGGAATTGGCTTGACCGATGTTTTCCCGGATGCCCTAAACGAGGTGTTAATCGCAAGCAGTCTACCTAGCAAGATGCTTTTACTGCGGCTGAGTATCGACGGTGAGTTTATCACTGATATCCAAGCAGACGGAGCGATAATCAGCAGTCCAACAGGTTCAACAGCATACAATATGTCTGCTGGAGGCGCCATCGTTGCACCCACAGTAGACGCCTTAAGCCTAACAGTAATCTGTCCATATAGTTACTTTAGGAGTCTTGTATTCCCGGCATCTTCAACGGTGCGGATTGAGCTTCTCAAGCCACAGACAGACGGTATTGCAATAATAGATGGACGCAGCTATATCGCGTTGAAGCCGGGCTCGGTGGTTGAGGCTACCATGAGTGAAAATGTTACACGTTTCATCAGGTTCAAGCCATTCTACTCTCGGATACAGAAACGCTTGAAGCATCTTCAGACAAGTTGAGAAAATTGACC